>JBJMLP010000092.1:0-8232 GCA_045805245.1 Actinomycetota bacterium
CCGTCGGGGCGGAGGAGGTGCTCCTCGCCGGAACGGTCCGCGGCGGTGAGGTGCTGGGGCTCCCCGTCGGACGGATCGCGCCGGACTACGCGGCGGACCTCGTGGTGGTGGATCTGAAGGACCTCTCCCTGCAGCCTACGGCGACGGCCCACAAGCAGATCGTCTACTCGATGCGGCCCGACGCGATCCGGCGGGTGCTGGTCGGCGGTGAGCCGGTCGTGGAGGGCGGGAAGCTCGTCAACGTCGACGAGGAGGAGATCCGCTCTCGCGTCGGCGCGCTCACCCGCGGGTGGGCGCCGGTCGAGCGGGTGACGTCGCCGGTCTAGCGGTTCCCCACCGGCCGGCCGGCGATCCTGCGCAGACCGTCCGCGAGTTTGCCGAGGATCACGAGGACGGTGATGCCCGCCGTTCCGAGGAGCGGGCCGATCACGGACCGACCTTCCCGCGGCCGAGCACCGCCGCGACGAGGGACAGTCCGGGCTGGAGGCGGATCATGATCCGTTCCATGAGGGTGCTCACATCCGACTATCGGCAGAATCGCCGCCGGTCCTGAGCTTCGAACGGTTACGTTCGACGATCCGACCCCGTCGCCTTGCGCACGATCGCGGCGATGATCGCGATGACGACGACGATGACGAGCAGGATGACGATGCCGACCGTGCCGAAGATGCCTGCGATCATGCGCTCTTCCTCTCCTTTGCTTCGCCCTCTCGTTGCGCGGCCTCGAGGTCTTCGTCGGAAAGCACTCGTTCATCCGCATCGGCCGTGTCGCTGCCGGGCTCGAAGCGCAGCTCCTCCATGTACGGCGTCGGGAGCTTCCGCCGGTAATCGGTGAACTCTTTCGCGTAATACGAGCGCGCCTCGGAAACGTCCTTCGCGCCGGTGACGATGTCGTGCATCAGGTTCAGCGCGAGCTTGTTCGCCTCCTCGTCGTGACACCGAGCGGAGACCTCGCCTGCGGTCCGCTCCACGATCACGCTCCCGTCGAACTGCGCGAGCGGCGTGAAGAGCTCCGGCGGTACCCGGTAGTCGACGAACGACTCCACGGAGTCTTCGTGCGGCGCGGGGAAGTTGTGCTGGAAGTACGTTCTGGTCGCGACGACGCGCTTCCACGGGCCAACGCGATGCCAGATGAGCTTCGAGTCGGTGGCTTCATGCGGCTCTCCGTACGCGTCGATCACGAGGCGCGCGGGTTCTCGGGCCTGCTCGGGCCAGCTCTCGATGATGGCGGATCCGACCTCGGCGGTCATGGCCTCACTCCTCGATGGCGGGACGGAGATGGCTTCCTGCCGTCTCTACCCGTGATGCGAGGCGCCGTAACGCGACCCCCGTCAGGGTCGTGCCGGAGGCGGCACCTCTTCCGCGGACGGGAGCCGCACGCCTCGCTCGCGCGCGACTTCGAGGGCGCGTTCGTAGCCGGCGTCGGCGTGCCGCATCACGCCCGTTCCGGGGTCGGTCGTGAGGACCCGCTCGAGCCGGCGAGCCGCCTCCTCGCTCCCGTCGGCGACGACGACCATCCCGGCGTGGATCGAGTAGCCGATGCCGACCCCTCCGCCGTGATGGACACTCACCCAATGCGCGCCGGCCGCCGTGTTCAGCAGAGCGTTGAGGATCGGCCAATCCGCGATCGCGTCGGAGCCATCCTTCATGGCCTCCGTCTCCCGATAGGGAGAAGCCACGCTCCCGGAGTCGAGGTGGTCCCGCCCGATCACGATCGGCGCGGAGAGCTCTCCGCTCGCGACCATCTCGTTGAACCGCAAACCGGCCCTCGCGCGCTCTCCGTAGCCGAGCCAGCAGATCCGCGCCGGAAGGCCCTGGAACGCGACCCGCTCCTCCGCGAGCGAGAGCCATCGCGCGAGACGATCGTTCTCCGGAAACAGCTCCGCGACGGCGCGGTCGGTCTTCACGATGTCTTCGGGATCTCCGGAGAGCGCGACCCAACGGAACGGGCCCTTGCCCTCGCAGAACATCTGGCGGACGAACGCGGGTACGAACCACGGATAGTCGAACGCGCGCGCGAAGCCGCCCTGCTCGGCGCCCGCGAGGAGGTTGTTTCCGTAGTCGAAGACCACCGACCCGGCGTCGAGGAAACCGACCATCGACTCGACGTGCGCGGCCATCGACGCGAATGCTCGCTTCGTGTACTCCCCGGGGTCGCTCCCGCGGAGCGCCGTCGCGTCTGAGAGCGACATCCCGGCCGGAACGTAGCCGCCCAGCGGATCATGCGCGGACGTCTGGTCGGTGACCGCGTCGGCGACGAAACCCCGCTTCAACAGCTCCGGATGCGTCTCCGCGGCGTTGCCGACGAGACCGACGGAGAGGGGCTCATCCGCGTCGCGCGCCTCCTCCACCCAGCGGAGCGCCTGGTCGAGGTCATCGGTCTCGCGGTCGAGGTACGACGTCTTGATGCGCCGCTCGATCCGCGCCGGGTCCACCTCGACGACGAGCGCGACGCCGCCGTTCATCGTGACGGCGAGAGGCTGCGCGCCTCCCATGCCGCCGAGGCCCGCGGTGAGGACGACCCGTCCGGCGAGCGTTCCGTCGAAGCGCTGCGTCGCGAGCTCCGCGAGCGTCTCGTAGGTCCCCTGGAGGATCCCCTGGGTTCCGATGTAGATCCAGGAGCCCGCCGTCATCTGTCCGTACATCGTGAGCCCCGCCGCCTCGAGCTCGCGGAAGTTCTCCCACGTCGCCCAGTGGGGAACGAGCATCGAGTTGGAGATCAACACGCGCGGCGCGAGCTCGTTCGTGCGGAAGACCCCGACCGGCTTGCCGCTCTGGACGAGGAGGGTCTCGTCGTCTCCGAGCTCCTTCAACGTCCGAACGATCACGTCGAAGGCGTCCCACGAGCGCGCCGCGCGGCCCGTGCCGCCGTAGACGACGAGATCCTCGGGACGCTCCGCGACGTCTGGATCGAGGTTGTTCATGAGCATCCGCATCGCGGCCTCCTGCGGCCATCCGCGGCAGGAGCGCTCGGAGCCACGTGGTGCTCGGATCTCGCGACGACTCATGCGACCTCTCGGACGAACGCCTCGATGATAGCCGGGAGGCGCCGCACCGGCGTCGACTAGGACGTGCGGCGGTCCATCGCCCAGGAGGATCCGGGCGTCGCCTTCGTGAAGGACTTCATCTCCGTCGCGATCGCGACCGCCTCCGCGAAGTGCTGGAACTTCCGCTTCGCCGTCGTCGCGATGCCGAGCGAGATGGAGAGCACCGGGAACTGCTGGAGCTCTCCTCGCCGGTTCTTGACCTCGATGAAGCCTCGGTCACGGTCGACGTCGTCGTAGAGCTTCGGTGCCTCGTCGTCGAACGACGCGATGACGCGCTCCGCGACGTCGACCGCCTGCTCGGTGGTCGTGATCACGATGAAGTCGTCGCCGCCGACGTGGCCGACGAAGGTGTCCCCGCCGCCGAGCTCGAGCGCGACGTCCTGGAGGAGCCGCGCCGTGAGCTGGATCACGCCGTCGCCACGCATGAAGCCGTAGTGGTCGTTGAACGCCTTGAAGTAGTCGAGGTCGGCGTAGAGGATCGCGAAGTCGGCCCCGTCCGCGACACGCCCCTCGATCTCCTCCTCGATCCGCACGTTGCCGGGAAGTCCGGTGAGCGGAGACTGCGCGCGCATCTCCCGTGCCCGGCGCAGGACCCCGCGAACGCGCGCGAGGAGCTCCGGAGTGTCGAACGGCTTGACGATGTAGTCGTCCGCGCCGGCCGAGAATCCCTCCAGCTTGTCGGAGGACAGGCCGCGCGCCGTCAGCATGATGATGCTCACCGACGCGGTCCGCGGATCCTGACGGAGACGCCGAGTGAGCTCGAAGCCGTCCATCTTCGGCATCATCACGTCGGCGAGGACGAGGTCCGGGATGCGCTCGTTCGCGAGGCCGAGGGCCTCCTCTCCATCGGCGCCGACGCGGACCTCGTAGCCCGCGGCCTTCAGCTCGATCTCGAGGAGCCGGGCGATGAAGGGGTCGTCGTCGACGACGAGGACGTTCTCCGTCACGGAGGCCGACTCCAGCGGCCGCTCGCCGTCTCTGTCGTCAGGTTCCATTGTCGGCGCGATCCTCCTCTTCCACCCGTGCGGGTCTCCGCCGGCGGCTCAGCGCCCGAGATTTCGGCAGGATACCCCTCCGGGATGAGCCCTTCGGGGATTCGGCGCACGGTTCCGAGCTTCTCGAGCGCTCCGGCGAGCACGGTGGCGCGCCGTTCGTGGACAATAGGCGCAGCCGTTCGAGCCGACGGGAGGGGGACGCATGGCGGTACTGGAGACCTTCCTCGACGCCGTCGGCGACACGCCGCTGGTGCGGCTCCACCGCGTCACCCGCCACGTCGGACCGACGATCCTCGCCAAGCTCGAGATGCTGAATCCGGGCGGAAGCGTCAAGGACCGGATCGGGCTGCGGATGATCGAGGCCGCCGAACGCGCCGGGGAGCTCAAGCCGGGTGGAACGATCGTCGAGCCGACGTCCGGGAACACCGGACACGGTCTCGCGATCGCTGCGGCGATCCGCGGCTACAAGTGCATTTTCGTGATGCCGGACAAGATGAGTCAGGAGAAGGTGGCGCTCCTGCGCGCCTACGGAGCGGAGGTCGTGATCACGCCGACCGCGGTCGCACCCGAGTCTCCGGAGTCCTATTACCGCGTCGCCGACCGGTTGACGGAGGAGATCCCGGGTGCGTTCCAGCCGAACCAGTACTTCAACCAGGGGAATCCCCAGGCGCACTACGAGACGACCGGTCCGGAGATCTGGCAGCAGACGCAGGGGAAGCTCGACGCGCTGGTGATCGGCGTCGGAACCGGTGGCACGATCACCGGCACCGGTCGGTACCTGAAAGAGCGGAACCCCGACATCCTCGTCGTCGGCGCCGACCCGGAGGGCTCGCTCTACTCCGGCGACACGCCGCGGCCGTATCTCGTCGAGGGGATCGGCGAGGACTTCTGGCCGGATACGTTCGACCCCGCCGTCGTCGACCGGTACGTGCGCGTTTCCGACCGCGAGTCGTTCCGCCTCGCCCGCGCGATCACGCGGCAGGAGGGCATCCTCGTCGGCGGCTCCAGCGGCACGGCGCTCGCGGCCGCGCTGGAGGTCGCGGCGGAGCTCGATGCGGACGCCACGATCGTCGTCGTCTTCCCGGACACGGGGAGGAACTACCTGTCGAAGCTGTATTCCGACGCGTGGTTGCTCCAGTACGGGCTCCTCGAGCGCCCGGAGGTCGTTCGCGTCGAAGAGGTCCTCGGGGCGAAGCACGGAGAGCTCCCGCCGCTCGTCACGGTCGAGGCCCACGACAAGGTCCGGCAGGCGATCGACCGGCTTCAGGAGTTCGGCATCTCCCAGGCGCCGGTCGTGCGGCAGGAGGGCAACGAGGTGACGTCGTTCGTCGGATCGATCCGCGAGGGAACGCTCCTCGACCGCATCTTCCGCGACCCGGACGCACTCCAGGCCGACGTCGCGGAGGTGATGGGTCCGCCCGTTCCGATAGTGGAGTTCGACGACCCGGTCGAGGTCGCGTTCACGACGCTCCAGCACGATCCCGCGGTGCTCGTCGCGAAGGACGGACAGGTGCTCGGTGTGCTGACGCGGAGCGACCTCCTCGAGCATCTCGCGCACCGGCAGAGCCGTTGAGGGCGCTCGGGGTCGACGTCGCCGTCCGGCGCGGCCTGGATGCCGTCCTGCTCGACGAGACCCTCGTTCCGCTGGAGGTGCACCGCCGCCTCGGCCCGGAGGACCTCTCCACGCTCGCGAAGGAGCTCGAGCCCGACGTCGTCGCGATCGACGCTCCACCCGCCTGGGGACGGAACGGCGGCTCGCGCAAGACCGAGCAAGAGCTCCGTTGGTTCGGCATCCAGTCCTACGGAACGCCGTCGGACCCGAAGAAGGCGGAGAACGCGTTCTACGAATGGATGCGGATCGGGTTCCGAGCGTTCGACGCGATCGCGGACCGGTTCCCCCGCTACTCGAGCGGCCGGGTCGGCGGAAGCGCGATCGAGGTCTTCCCGCACGCGAGCGCGGTGGTACTCGCCGGATGCCTTCCACCCGCGGACGTGACCAAGCGCGACTGGCGGATCTCGGTCCTCCGCGCGCTGAAGGTGGACGTAGGGCCGCTCCGTTCGATCGACCTCATCGACGCCGCCCTCGCGGCCGTCACCGGGATCTACGCGCTCAACGGACGCTTCTCCGCGCCGGGCGATCCGCGCGAGGGAACGATCGTGATCCCCGTGCGAACCCTTCCCGGCAGCCCGTACCGGCGCTGTGCGCGTCCTCCCCAACCCGATCCGCAGCTGCATCTCCCTGGCCTGACGCCCTGCGGATGCGGCGACCCGTCCTGCACGGCGCTGACGAAGAGGGAGTTCGCCCCGGGACACGAGTCCAAGCGGAAGTCGCTCCTCTGGCAGGAAGCGCGGCGCGGCGACGAGGCCGTGCAGGAGCTGAAGCGGCGGAGATGGAACGTCCCCCCGGAGATGCGATGAGCGAGGAGCGTCGCCCGCGGTTCGAGACGCGAGCGATCCACGCCGGCCAGGAACCCGAGCCGGAGTACGGAGCCGTCAACGTTCCCATCTTCCAAACCTCCACGTACGCGCAGCCGAAGGTGGGCGAGCCGCACCGCTTCGACTACGGCCGTTCCGGAAATCCCACCCGCGAGGCGCTCCAGCAGGCGATCGCGTCGCTCGAGGGCGCGAGTACGGCGTTCTCCTTCGCCTCGGGCCTCGCCGCCGAGACGACGCTCCTCCTCACCCTGTCGCCCGGAGACCACGTCGTCCTCGGCGACGACGTCTACGGCGGCACCTACCGGCTGCTCTCGCGCGTGATGGAGCCCTGGGGCATCCGACTCGACGCCGTAGACCTCACGGACCTGGAGTCGCTCCGCTCGGCGATGCGGGACGAGACGCGCCTCGTCTGGGTGGAGACGCCGACGAATCCGCTCCTCAAGGTCGTCGACATCGCCGCCGCTGCCGAGATCGCCCACGATTCGGGCGCGCGGTGCGTCGTGGACAACACGTTCGCGACGCCCTACCTCCAGCGGCCGCTCGAGCTCGGCGCCGACGTCGTCGTGCACTCCGTGACGAAGTACCTCGGCGGGCACTCCGACCTCATCGGCGGTGCGGTCGCGACGAGCGACGGAGCGCTCGCGGACCAGCTCACGTTCCTGCAGAACGCCGCGGGCGGGGTGCCCGGGCCGATGGACTGTTACCTGGCGCTCCGCGGGATCAAGACGCTCGCCGTGCGCATGCGCGCGCATTGCCACGGAGCCTTCGCGATCGCAGCTTTCCTCGAGCGCCATCCCTCCGTCACCGCCGTCCACTACCCGGGGCTGGAAACCCATCCGGGCCACGACGTGGCACGCAGGCAGATGGAGGACTTCGGCGGCATGATCTCCTTCGAGGTCGCGACGGCGGAGGACGCGATCCGGGTCGCCGAGCGAACCCGTCTGTTCTTCCTCGCCGAGTCGCTCGGCGGCGTGGAGTCGCTGATCGAGGTGCCGGGTCCGATGACGCACGCGAGCGTCGCGGGATCTCCTCTCGAGGTTCCCGCGAACCTGATCCGTCTGTCCGTCGGGATCGAGCATCCCGACGATCTCGTCGAGGATCTCGCGCAGGCGCTGGGATGAGCTCCGTCCGAGCGGCCGTCTCCGCCGCAACGACGCTGCTGCTCGTCGCTTCCTGGGCGTCGGTCGCGCGCGCCGAGGAGCAGGCGGCGTTCCCCGGCGCGGACCACCTCCCCTTCGTGACGAACATCGCGCTCGCTCCCGACGGACGCGTCTTCTTCAACGAGAAGGAGAGCGGAGAGGTCCGCGTCGTGCAGGACGGCGAGCTTTCGGCCCGGCCGTTCGCCCGTTTCGACATCGTTCCGAGTGGCGAGTCGGGTCTCCTGGGCCTCGCGCTCGACCCTCATTTCGAGAAGCACCCGTGGGTCTACGTCTACTTCACCGATGCCGCCGACGGCCGGAACCACCTCGTCCGAGTGCTCGCGGAAGGCAACGCCGGCGGGACCCAGCAGACGCTCCTCGTGCTGCTGACCGCGACCGGCATCCACAACGGAGGGGACATCACCTTCGGGAACGACGGCAAGCTCTACGTCACCGTCGGCGAGACCGGAGAGGCGCCCCGGGCTCAAGACGTCGGCGATCTCGGCGGAAAGGTCCTCCGCCTGGACCCGGACGGCTCGATCCCGCAGGACAACCCGTTCGGTGCGAACAACCCCGCGTACACGATGGGCTTGCGGAACTCGTTCGGCGTCTGCG
>JBJMLP010000093.1:0-9063 GCA_045805245.1 Actinomycetota bacterium
AAACAAATACCCTAAACTACGCTATAACATTCTCTCGCAGCTGAAGCGCATCCACCACCGGCTCGGCATCACGACGATCTACGTGACGCACGACCAGGTGGAGGCGATGACCCTCGGCGACCGGATCGTCGTCATGTCCGCCGGAGAGGTACAGCAGATCGGCCGGCCGCAGGCCGTCTACCGCGAGCCGGCGAACCTCTTCGTCGCCGGGTTCATCGGATCTCCGCCGATGAATCTGCTCCGGGGATCCGCTCGGGACGGCCGCGTGCAGGCGGGAGAGCTCCAGTTCACCCGCGGCGGCGTTCCCGACGGGGAGATCGTGGTCGGCGTGCGCCCCGAGGCGCTCACGGTCGCGAACGACGGCATGCCGTCGTTCGACTTCACCGTCGACGTCGTGGAGCCGCTCGGAGACGAGGCCGTGAACCACGGCACGGCCGCCGGCTCCGTGGTCGAGAGCGGCGCGGAGGAGATGGACGAGCTCCCGCTCCTCGCGGCCGGCTCGCGGGCGCCGGTCGTCGCCCGGTTCCAGCCGGACGACGAGCCCGCGCCGGGAGACATCCTCCGCCTCGGCATCCCGGCGGACCGGATCATGCTCTTCGATGCGCGCAGCGGAGCGGCGATCGCATGACGATCGAGAAGCCGCGGATCGTGATCGTCGGAGCGGGCGGCTGGGTGTTTCCGATGGAGCTCACCCGGGACATCCTCGCGTTTCCGGCGCTGGCGTCCTCCACCCTCGTCTACTACGACATCGACGTCGCTGCCTCGGAGCGGACGGCGGTCTCGGCCCGCGAGCTGATCTCCGTCGCGGACGCGGAGATGTCGCTCGAGATCGCGACGACGCTTCCGGATGCCCTCGCGGGAGCGGACTTCGTCATCACGGTGTTCCAGGTCGGAGGCCTCGAGGCGTACGCGATCGACGTGGAGATCCCTCGCGAGTACGGGGTCGACCAGACGGTGGGCGACACGCTCGGGCCCGGCGGATGCTTCCGTGGCCTTCGCTCCGTGGAGGCGCTCCGCGAGGTCGCGGAGACGATGCTCGAGATCTGTCCGGACGCGCTGCTCCTCAATTACGCGAACCCGATGTCGGTGAACTGCTGGGCGACGGACCTCCTCGGCGTCCGGGTCGTCGGGCTCTGCCACAGCGTGCAGGGAACGTCCGAGCTCCTGGCCCGCGAGCTCGGGGTTCCGTACGAAGAGGTCATGTTCGACTGCGCGGGGGTGAACCACACCGCCTGGTTCACGACGTTCCGCCGGGGCGAGGAGGACCTGGTCCCGCGGATCCGCGAGGTCATGACGGCCCGCTACATCAAAGACTCGATGCCGCTCCTTCCTCGTTCGGACGACCCGTACGAGAGCATCGAGAAGGTCAGGACGGCGCTGATGCTGCTGACCGGCTACTTCCACACGGAGTCGAGCCATCACGCAAGCGAGTACTGGGCGTGGTTCCGGAAGACGCCGGACCTCGTGGCGAAGTACCTGGACCGGAAGTGGAACTACCTCGAGGTCTCGAGGTCGACGGATGCGAGCGGCTGGAACGCTTCGCTCGTTGACCAGGCTCGGCGCGGGGGAGTCCGCCACGGTGGAGAGTTCGCTGCCCCGATCATGGACAGCGTCATCACCGGTGCTCCGCGCGTCGTGTACGGAAACGTCCGGAACGACGGGTTGATCGACAACCTGCCGTTCGACGCGTGCGTGGAGGTCGCCTGCGCCGTCGACCGCAACGGCGTGCGGCCGCTGCGGTACGGAACGCTCCCACCTGCGTGCGCCGCGTTGAACGAGGTGCAGATCACGGTGCAGCGCCTGACCGTGCAGGCGGCGATGGAGGGAGACGCCTCCCTGGTGCGCGCGGCCGTCGCGCTCGATCCGTTGACGAGCGCGGTGTGCACGCTTCCGCAGATCTCCGAGATGGTGGACCGGATGCTTGAGGCGGAGGCGCGTTGGCTTCCGCAGTTCTCGTAGCGCCGGCAGTCACCACGCCTCGTCGGGATCGCGCCGGGGGCGCACGATCGGGTCCGTGACGGACACGCTCGAAGGGGTTCGCGGAACGAAGAGCGCCATGATGTTCTCGTCGTCCTCCGGCGTCGGCGTCGTGGAGCCGTCCCGCTCTGTTACGGCGCTCGGTCCCTTCCAGCGAACCCACCCGAGGCGCTCGTAGAAGGCGAACGAGCCCGTGCCGAGGAAGCCGATCTCGTTCTCCTCGGAGATCATGCGCGAGGCCGCTTCGACGACCGCGCTCCCGAGACCGCCGCCGCGGACGTCGGCCCGCGTCGCGACGACCTCCAGGTAACCGGCGTCGAGCGGGGTCTCCCCGACGGTGACGGGGACGGACGCGATGCACGCGTGGGCGAGGAGATCTCCGTCGTCGTCCTCGATCAGGAAGTGCGGGCCGGGACCGAGCTCGCTCCAGAACTCCGCGCGCCACGGACCTTCTCCGAACGCGTCCTCCAGCCACCGCTTGAGGTCCCGCAGCTCGCCTTCGGAGAACTCCTCACGCCGACGGACGCGCACCTCAGGGTGCACGCGTCAGGTGAGGACGACGGAGCGGGTCAGGTTCCGTGGCTTGTCGGGATCGAGGCCGCGCGCCTGCGCCAGTGCGACCGCGGAGCGCTGCGCGAGGATCAGGTGGGCCATCGCGTCGACCTCCGGCTGGTTGACGACGCTCGCGCCGGTCGCGCGCACCTGGTCGAGGAGCGACGCTTCCACCTCGCCGAACGCCCAGACGCAGGTTCGGTCGGTCGCGACGGAGATCGGACCGTGCCGGTACTCCATCGCCGGGTAGGCCTCCGCCCAGGTCCCCGTCGCCTCGCGCATCTTCAAGGCCGCCTCGCTCGCGATGGCTGCGCGCCAAGCCGTTCCGAGGGAGACGAACTGCTCGAACGCCGTCGGGTCGACGGGAAGCTCCGCCGTCACCATCCGTTCCGCGTCGCCGATGGCCGCGTCGAGCGATTCGCCGAGATGCGAGCGGAACAACGCCAAGGCGCTCGTCGCGAACCGCGTCTGCACGACGGACTCCTCGTCCGCGAAGTCGATGACGATCGACCTCGATGCCTCGCTCACGACGGGGGTTCGGTCCACGGCCGTGACGGCGAGGGTCGGCGTTCCCTCGATCCCCGCAAGGAGCCGAACGACCTCGGTCGTGGTTCCGCTCCGGGAGATCGCCACGATCAGGTCGTACTTCCGACCGGACGGGAACTCGGATGCCGGAAACGCGTCGGACTCACCGTCGCCTGAGGACTCACGGAGCGCTGCGATCGCCTGGCTCATGTACAGGGAGGTTCCGCAACCCACGAACGCGACGCGGCGACCGAAGGTGGGGAGCTTCTCGACCTCGCGGTCGGCGGCCTCGACGGCGAGGCGCCAGGCGTTCGGCTGGTCGGCGATCTCCTGCTCGATGTGGCTCACGGGCGGAACTCTAGCGAACGATCGGGGCTATCAGCGGCCGCCGCGGATCCCGGGAGGCATGAGCTCTCCGTGCGCCTCGATCAGCTCGTCGCACAGCTCCTCGATCTCCGAGAGCGTGAGCGTCGCCGCGGTGTTCGGATCGAGCATCGCCGCCTGGTAGACGTGGTCGCGCGACTCCTCGAGAGCCGCGCGCACCGTGAGCTCCACGACGTTGAGGAACGTGCGATTCAGCGCGGTGAGCTGTGGCGGCATCCGTCCGACCGCCAGCGGGTGGATGCCGGCCTCGCCGACCTCACAAGGAACCTCGACGCAGCACTCCTCCGGAAGGCCCTCGATCAGATCTCCGTTCCGGACGTTGCAGTAGACCGTGCGTTCCGTTCCGGTCTCGATCGAGTGGATCACCTCCGACGCGAGCTCGCTCGTCGGCACCACGGAGATCGGCCCACCACGCGCGAGCTCCTGCTTGATCTCCTCGTACTCGTTGAGGTTCTCGTCGCTCCGCCGGATGTACTCGTCGACCGGGATCCGGAAGCGCTCGATCTCGGCGTCGTTCCTCATGAACCAGGGGACGTACTCGGCGGAGTGCTCGCTGGACTCCGTCGGGAAGAAGCCGAAGCGGCGGAAGATCTCCACGCGAACCCGTTGCTGAAGCTCGGGATCGTTCTCCACGACCTGGCGGAGCCGCGGATAAAGGTCCACGCCGCCGAGGGAGAACTCCAGCACGAACGCCTGGTGGTTGAAGCCGGCCGTGACGAAGGTGATGTCCTCCTCACGCTGGTCCACGAGCCCGGCGAGGAAGCCATGCGTGTCCCGCACGGAATGGCAGAGGCCAACGACCTTCCGATGCGGCGTTCCCTCGTACACCGCCCAGGGCAGCATCGCCATAGGGTTGGAGTAGTTCAGCAACCATGCGTCCGGGCAGAGCTCCGCCATGTCGTTGCCGATGCCGACCAGCACGGGGATCGTGCGAAGGCCTCGGAAGATGCCGCCGATCCCGATCGTGTCCGCGATCGTCTGTCGCAGCCCGAATCGCTTCGGGATGTCGAAGTCCCTGCGCGTCGCGTCGTAGCCGCCGACCTGGATCTCGTTGACGACGTAGTCGGCGCCCTCCACGGCGGGCCGGCGCTCGAGGTGGGCCTCCACGTCGACGTTCCGGCCGACGGCTTCGGCGGTCGCGCGCGCCATCGCCTCGGCGGTCTGGAGGCGCTCGGGGTTCAGGTCGTGGAGCGCGATCGTCAGGCGGTCGAGGTCCTGCGCGGTGAGGAGGTCCGCCAGGACGTTCCGTGTGAACTCCACGCTTCCGGCGCCGATGAACGCGATCCGAGGCACGGCGCGGAGTGTTCCACGCGCCCGCGCGGGCGACAAACCCGTCGCGGGGCCTGGGGGTACGATGTGCCCTCCTTAGCTGCCGGCAGGGGGGAGGACATCGGTGGTCAGCGCGTACATCCTGATCCAGGCGGAGGTCGGGAAGGCCACGCAGGTCACGAACGAGCTCCGGAGCATCAAGGGCATCGTGGCCGTCGACGGGGTCACCGGTCCCTACGACGTGATCGCCCGCGCGGAAGCGACCGATCTCGACGACCTCGCGAAGTCGGTCGTCATGCGTCTCCAGAGCGTGGAGGGCGTCACGCGGACGCTCACGTGCCCCGTCCTGCAGCTCTAGCCCCGTGATCACCGTTCGGCGCGACGCGGAGATCTCCGACGTCGAGGGCGATTGGTTCCGCGCGCGGTGGCACTTCTCCTTCGACAGCTACTACGACCCGGAATGGGTGCAGTTCGGAACGCTCCGGGTGTTCAACGACGACCGCTTGATCCCGGGCGCGATCTGGCCTCTGCACCCCCATCGCGACATCGAAGGGCTCACCTACGTCGTCGAGGGACTGTTCCGCCACGAGGACGATCACGGAGGAGCGCCGGGGCCGCTGCCCGCCGGTTCCGTGCAGCGGATGACGCTCGGGAGCGGCGCGTGGCACTCCGAGCAGAACGCCTCGGAGACCCAGCCGATGCGCTTCATCCAGATTTGGATCATGCCTGCGCAGCGCGGTCTGGAGCCGGGTGTGGAGCAGAAGGTCTTCACGACGGAGGATCGCACCGACAAGCTGCTGAAGGTGATCTCGGGCAAGGGCGGAGATGCGGTGCTCGTCCACCAGGACGCGAACGTCTACGTGAGTCGGATGTCGGAGGGAGCGTCTCTATCGCACGCATTGGAGAGCGATCAGGGCGTCTATCTCTACGTCATCGAAGGCTCGCTCGAGCTCAACGACGAGAAGCTGGGAACGGGCGACGCCGCGAAGATTTCCGGCGAATCGGAGATCACGTTGCACGCCTCCGCGACGACGGAAATGATCATGGTGGAGGTTCGCCTCTCCGACTGACTGACGCGCCGCGGCGGGACTCCGCGACGCCGCGGGATTGCTTCCCCAACCTTGGCGGGCTACGGTCTCGCACGAGCGCGAAAGATCGCCTCATTTGGAGGGAGATGGGGAAGCCACTCGCCCGGCGGGCACGTTTGGCGCTCGCCGCGGTCGCCCTCCTGTCGACCATCCTGTTGAACCCGGCCCTCGCGCGTGCCGACGGCCCGCAGATCTCCTCGTTCTCTCCGCCCCAGGGACCGGTCGGGACGCCCGTCACCGTGCTCGGAACGGGGTTCTCGAACGCGAACCGGATGTCCGTCGGTGGCGTCGACGCCGCGTTCACGATCGGCGCCGACAGCCATATCACCCTCCAGGTGCCCGCCGGAGCGTCGTCCGGACCCATCGGCCTCCACGCGCCCGACGGGGACACGACGAGCGCTTCGTCGTTCGACGTCGTTCCCTCGCCCGTGATCCAGTCGCTCTCGCCCTCGCAGGCGCCCGTGGGAGCGCCGATCGTTCTGAGCGGCACCGGGTTCACGGGGGCGACTTCGGTCCGGTTCAACGGAGTCGTGGCGACGTTCACGGTCAACTCGGACACGCAGATCTCCACGAGCGTTCCGTCGACGGCCTCGAGCGGGCCGGTCGACGTGACCACGCCGGGGGGCACGGCGACGAGCGCGTCAGCGTTCACCGTTCAACCGAACATCGTGCTGATCGCGACGGACGATCAGCGGTTCGACGAACTCTCGATGCCGACCGTCCAGAGCGAGCTGATCGGGAAAGGCGTGAGCTTCTCGAACGGGTTCGTCGTGAACTCGATGGGCTCTCCGAGCCGGGTGACGCTTCTCACCGGAAAGTACTCGCATAGCACCGGCATCTACGACAACAGCAAGAGTGCGACCGCGTTCCGCGACAACGGAGGGGACAAGTCGACGCTCGCAACGTGGCTCCGTGACGCCGGATACAAGACCGCGCTCGTCGGCAAGTACATGACCGGCTACAAGGATCTGACGTACGTGCCCCCCGGATGGACGACGTGGGACGTCTTCCAGAACCCGGACTACTACAACTACACGCTCAGCCTCAACGGTGTCTCGAGAGCTTTCCCGCAATCGACGGCGAACTACTCCACGGACGTGCTGTCGTCGTACGCGACGACGTTCGTCAGAGGCGTCCCGTCGACCCAGCCGCTGTTCCTCTATTTCGCTCCGAACGCGCCGCACACGCCGCCCGTTGAGCCGCCTCGGTATTCCACGTCGTTCCCGACGCTCGCACCGCTTCGCCGGCCGGACTTCAACGAGGCAGACGTGTCCGACAAGCCCGCGTACGTTCGGGCCACGTCGCTGATCGGAAGGGCCGGGCAGACGTCGATCGACTCGACGAGGAAGGGCCAGTTCCAGACGCTCCTCGGTGTCGACGATGCGGTGCGATCGATCCTGCAGGCGTTGATCGATACGGGGCGTCTTTCCAACACGCTCATCATCTTCACGTCGGACAACGGTTTCCTGCTCGGTGAGCATCGCTTCAAGGGCAAACAGGCGCCGTACGAGGAGAGCATCCGGGTTCCCTTCGTCGTCCGGTACGACCCGATGACGCAGGGCATCGCGCGGACCGATATCCGGGAAGCGTTGAACCTCGACGTCGCCCCCACGCTCGCGGATGCCGCTGGTGTGCGAGCTCCGGGCGCGGACGGCTCGAGCATGTTGCCGCTGCTGAGCGGAGCGTCGACGACGTGGCGCTCGGACTTCCTGATCGAGCACGGGGACTACACCACGGACACGCTCAAGACCCCGATCTACTGCGGTCTGCGGACCGATCGCTACGCGTACGTGAAGTACAAGACGGGGGAGGAGGAGCTCTACGACCTCCAGGCGGACCCGTACGAGCTGCAGAACCAGGCGTCCAACCCGGCGTTCGCATCGCTGAAGGCGAGCCTTCGGACGCGATTCTTGCAGTTGTGCTCTCCGCCGCCTCCCGGCTTCACGCCCTGACTTGACCTACGGCGAGGGCTGGTTCAGATCGGGCCACTCGATGCTGATCTACGCAAGCGTGGCCGCGCGGACAGACGGAGACGCGTCCGGTCCGGTCCAGTATCCGACGGCGCCGAGCACGTCTTCTCCTCTCCCGCTGCCGAAGCAGACCGGCGCGCCTCTGAACCGCTGTTCGCATTCCACGTGACTGACGACGCCCCGAGCGGGCGGCATCGAAGGCACCGGAACGGGAGTCCGGTGCACCTGTGGAAGCTTCCTGTCCTCGAAGACGAGGATCGTGAGGTAGGCGGCGAACGAACAGCGTTGCGTCCGATGCGAGCGAGTTGAGGATCTCCACCCATCCCCTTTCGCGCCGATCCACTGAGAGGGAATCGAGGACGTCTGTTGGCAGCAGATCTCGGTAGCCTCACTGCCAGCCGCGAACGTGTATCACCGCGATCTGCGGGGCGTCGGAGGGTCGCGCGGTCCGGATCCTTACGTTCGTCACCGATCGCCGATGGCGGCGCGCTTGGGATCCGCCGGAATGTCATGGTGGTCTCGGATCCACGCGAGGAGTGCCGCTGCGCAGGCTGCCAACACGCAGCCGACTGCCCACCGATAGAGGATCTGCCCCCGATGAACATAAGCCGTGCCCAACGCGATGCATTCGGTTGGGGTTTCCTTGTCTGCCCATGGCGGCTCGTGGGGGAGCTGCGACGCGTGAACCGCGTGGCCGCAGTCGCCGCCATACGCGTAGACGGGATGGAAGAGGTTCATCGGTGCGACGACGAAGAGTACCGCTGCGACTGTGAGGGAACCGAGACCGATGATCCGCAGCGGCGAGCGGGCGTAGAGGAAGAGCGTCACGAATGCGACGATGCCCGCGACGAGAGCAAGGGTCGTTCCCGCCATCACCAGCGATACCGCGTTTTCCGAGGCGTCGCCGAGGAAGCACCCGCCGCAACCGGCCACGTGGGGGACGATAGCGCTCCGCGCTACTCGTCGTCGCTGGTGGAGACTCGGTAAGGGAAGCGCGATCGGATCCGCCGAATATGATTTTGGCTTGCGCCCTGACTTTCAATCGGCCGCGTAAGCGACCGTCGCGAAGTCCAGGTTCCCGTCCCCGTTCTTGCTCTCGCCCGTCACAAAGATCGTATCCGCGGAGGGCGAGACGGCCAGGTCGTTGGCATGATCCTTGCGGTTCGAGTAGCGCTCGATCCAACGAATATCCCCGTTGGAGGTGTCGATAGCCTCTGTGACGTAATCGTGGTTGCTACCTTCGAACCAGGTCCACCCGGTCACGTAGACGCTCTTCCCGTCGGGGGCCATGGCGAGGG
>JBJMLP010000094.1:0-3597 GCA_045805245.1 Actinomycetota bacterium
CCTCGCGGCGCGTCACGGCGTCAAGGACGTGGCGGTGTTCGAGGCCGCCTACATCGGCTCCGGCGCCTCAGGACGGAACACCCAGGTGATCCGCGCGAACTACAACACCCCGGAGAACGTGCCCCTCTATAAGGAGTCGCTCGGCATCTGGCGGTCGCTCTCTGCCGAACTCGACTTCAACATCCTGTTCTCCACGCAGGGGGAGCTCGATCTCTGCCACACGCGCGACGCGCTCGACGTGGAGAAGGACAAGGTCCTCCTCAACCAGGCCTACGGCGTGGAGACGGTGATCATGACGCCGGAGGAGATCGAGAAGGAGAACCCGCTCGTGGATCTCTCCGGCGGCGGTGAGCTCCCCGTGATCGGCGCCTCGTACCACCCGCCCGGATCGTTCGCGAGGCACGACTCCGTGGTCTGGGGATACGCGACGGCAGCGCATCGTCTCGGAGTGGACATCCATGAGGGCGTGCGCGTCACGGACATCGACGTACGGGAGGGCCGGGCGGCTGGCATCCGCGTCGGCAGCCGCTCGATCTCCGCGGGAACGATCGTCAGCGCGGTCGCGGGACACACCTCTGTCGTCTGCGGGATGGCAGGCGTGCGCCTTCCGATCTCGACGCATCCGCTGCAGGCCTTCGTGACGGAGCCGTACCGCCCGGTGCTGAACGGCCTCGTCTCATCGATGAACCTCTTCATCTACGTTTCGCAGACCGCGCGTGGAGAGCTCCTCGCCGGCGCGGAGATCCTGCCCTACAACACGTACTCCACGCGCTCGACGTTCGACTTCCTCTCCGAGGCGGCGAAGCGCTCGATCCAGATCCTTCCGTTCATGGCCGGCGCGCGCGCGATGCGGCAGTGGACGGGGCTCTGCGACATGTCACCTGACTCGTCTCCGATCCTGGGGGCGACGGAGGTCGAGAACTTCTACGTGGCCGCCGGGATGGGAACCTGGGGCTTCAAGGGGTCGCCGGTGTTCGGCCGCACGATGGCGGAGCTTCTCGCGACGGGCCGGACACCCGAGTTGATCGCGCCCTTCGCCCCGACGCGTTTCCGTCTCGATCGCATGGTTCCGGACGCCGCGAGCGCCGGCACGCACTGAAGCCGCGCCTAACCTCGGGTCATCCGCTCGAGTTTGCGTCTCACCTGCGGAGTCGTAGTCTCCAGCCGTCCCCCGGTCGAATTCCAGGAGCCACGCATTGAGCCGGAACCCCTATGACGCGATCGTCGTCGGCGCCGGCCACAACGGCCTGACGACGGCAGCCTACCTCGCTCGCGCGGGGCTGAAGACCCTCGTCGTCGAGCGCCGCGAGATCGTCGGCGGCGCCTGTGTCACGGAGGAGATCGCGCCCGGCGTGCGCGCCTCCACGACGAGCTATATCGCGTCGATGCTTCGTCCCGAGGTGATCCGCGACCTCAAGCTCGGCGAGCACGGGCTGAAGATGGTCCCCTGCGAACCGGGCCTCCAGTCCGTCTTCGAGGACGGCGACGTCATCCCGTGGTGGACCGAGCACGAGAAGACGGTCGCGGAATGGTCACGCGTGTCCGCGACCGACGCGCGGACCTTCGACCGCGTCGACAAGCGACTGAAGCACCTTGCCGCGTATCTCCAGCCGTTCTTCCTGGAGGAGCCGCCGGACGTCCATGCCCGCGGCTTCGACAAGGTGAAAGAGGGCATCCGGATGCTCCGGCGCTTCCGGATGATCAAGGGCGACGAGGTCACCGACCTCGCGTCGTTCCTGACCGGCTCGCTCGGAGAGTTCCTCGACCGCAATTTCGAGTCGGACAAGATCAAGCGGATGTTCCTGGCGAACAACGTGTACGGGATGCACTCTCCCCCGTACCGACCCGGAACCTCGATCGGGCTCCTGTTCCATCTCCTGTCCGGCGGTGCCGACGACGTGCAGGGCTTCTTCGGCCACGTGATGGGCGGCATGGGCTCCATCACGAACGCGATGGCGGACGCGGCCCGTGGCTTCGGTGCGGAGATCCGCGTCAACGCGCCGGTGCAGCGCATCCTCGTCCACAACGGTCGCGCGTACGGCGTCGCGCTGGAGGACGGAACCGAGCTGCGCGCGCGCACGGTCGTCTCGAACGCCGATCCGAAGCGGACGTTCCTCCATCTGATGGAGAAGGCCGACGTTCCGGAGGAGTTCCGCCTCTCCGTCGAGGGCATCAAGATGGCCGGCCCGTGCGCGAAGGTAAACATCGCGCTCTCCGAGGAGCCGCGGTTCACCGGCATGCCTTCCGATGCGGATCCGAACCGAAGGTCGCTCGCGACGCTCGTCCCCACGCTCGAGGGCGCCGAGCGGATGTACGACGTCGCCAAATGGGGCGAGATCCCGGAGGACCTCTGGGTCGACTGCGTCGTCGCGTCGAATGTCGATCCCTCCCTCGCGCCGGAGGGGAAGCACGTGATGACGTGCTTCGTCCAGTACGTGCCGTACGAGCTCCGCGAGGGGACCTGGAACGAGAAGCGCGAGATGCTCGGGCAACGCGTCGTGGAGAAGGTCGCCCGCTACGCGCCGAACGTTCCGGCCGCGATCGAGGCGATGAAGGTCGTCACGCCCCTCGATCTCGAGCAGATCTACGGCCTGACGGAGGGGAACATCTTCCACGGCGACCTGAACATCGAGCAGCTGTTCTTCATGCGTCCGGTTCCGGGTTGGACGCGCTACCAGACGCCCGTCCGCGGTCTCTATCTCTGCGGAGCGGGAACCCATCCCGGCGGCGGCGTGACCGGAGCTCCCGGCTACAACGCCGCGCGGCGCGTGCTCAAGGACCGCAAGGCCGGAGCTCGCTGAGCGTTCGGTCGGCAAGAACACGCTGTGCCGAGCACGCGCACGGACTACGCTCCGCGAGGTGAGCCTCGAATGAGCGAGCAATTGCCCGGTCTCTCTGGCCCGGAAAATGCTTCGGGCGAGATCCGGAGTCAGCCACGACCGCTCTCACCCTGGCGTCGCTGGTGGCTCGGCCTCGAACCGGCCTCGCTGTCACTCCTCCACGGGGACGAGATCTCGCTCCCAACCAAGCAGGGCACCATTGAAGATCGCTTGCTGCGTTTCCGTGGCGGGAAGGCCGTACTCGAGCTCGGGCTCGTCCGGGGCCATACGTTCAGCCATGCGCTCACTCGTCCGCACCGACTCCGAGCATCCCCTCCGCGTCATCCGCTCCACGTTGGCGACGATCCTCGTGCTGTCGAATCGCCTCGAAACGTTGGCGCATAAAGCTTCCGACGAGGAAGGGCCCCCGTAGCCGTCATGGCTTCGGCGGGTCGGGGCTACAGACTTCGCAGGCGGCCTGTCACCGGAGAACCTGGTGACAGGCCGCTGGACCCCGTATTGAACGAATCCGATCAATACCCGCCTCGGGAGTAGCCACCCGACGTCATCCCGCCCGTCGAGCCGCCTGTCGTACCTGTCGGGCCGGACCCGCCGGAGCCGCCGTATCCGTTCGAGACGCTCACGCCGCCGTTCGAACCCGATCCCGACGAGCCGAACGCGTTGTTCTGCCAGATCACGCCGGTCAGTGCCAGCGCGCCCACGAGCACCACGATGGCGGCCGTAGCGCCGAGGGAACGCGTCGCCGCACGCGCGGGGA
>JBJMLP010000095.1:0-11668 GCA_045805245.1 Actinomycetota bacterium
CCATCCTGAAGCCGATGCTCGCCCGTGGAGAGCTACAGACGATCGGTGCGACGACGCGTGACGAGTACCGCAAGCACCTGGAGAAGGACGCCGCCCTCGAGCGCCGCTTCCAGCCGATCAGCGTGGACGAGCCCTCGGTCGCCCACACGATCGAGATCCTCAAGGGTCTCCGTGACCGCTACGAGGCGCACCACCGCGTGTCCTTCACCGACGACGCGCTGGTCGCCGCGGCGAACCTTGCGGACCGCTACATCTCCGACCGGTTCCTGCCGGACAAGGCCATCGACCTGATCGACGAGGCCGGCTCGCGCATGCGCATCCATCGCATGACGGCGCCGCCCGACGTCCGCGAGATCGACGAGAAGATCGCCGAGGTCAGGCTCCGCAAGGAGTCCTCGATCGATTCGCAGGACTTCGAAGGCGCCGCGCGTCTCCGCGACGAGGAGCGCCAGCTGGGCGAGGAGAAGGGCCGTCGCGAGCGGGAGTGGAAGTCCGGTGAGATGGACATCCTCTCCGAGGTCGACGAGGAGGAGATCGCCGAGGTCCTGTCCATCTGGACCGGCATCCCCGTCTTCAAGCTGACGGAGGAGGAGACGGAGAAGCTCCTGCGCATGGAGGACGAGCTCCACAGGCGCATCGTCGACCAGTCCGAGGCCGTCGTCGCGGTGTCCAAGTCGATCCGCAGGACGCGCGCCGGACTGAAGGATCCCAAGCGGCCTTCCGGCTCGTTCATCTTCCTCGGCCCCTCCGGCGTCGGGAAGACGGAGCTCTCGAAGGCGCTCGCGGAGTTCCTGTTCGGCGATGAGGACTCGCTGATCCAGCTCGACATGTCCGAGTACATGGAGAAGCACACGGTCTCCCGCCTGATCGGCTCCCCGCCGGGATACGTCGGCTACGAGGAGGGCGGTCAGCTCACGGAAGCGGTGCGGCGGAAGCCATTCAGCGTCGTGCTCTTCGATGAGATCGAGAAGGCCCACCCGGATGTGTTCAACACCTTGCTCCAGATCCTGGAGGACGGGCACCTCACCGACGCGCAGGGTCACAAGGTCGACTTCAAGAACACCGTCATCATCATGACGTCGAACCTCGGCACGCGGGACATCCAGAAGGGTGCGGGCATCGGGTTCGCCTCGAAGCCGGACGCGAGCATGAGCTACGAGCGGATGAAGGACAAGGTCATGGACGAGCTGAAGCGCTCGTTCCGGCCGGAGTTCCTGAACCGTATCGACGAGGTCATCGTGTTCCACTCGCTGTCGCGCGACGACGTGAAGAACATCGTCGGCCTGATGATGAAGCGCGTGACCGAGCAGCTCCGCTCCAAGGACGTCGAGATCGAGCTCACCGAGGCGGCGAAGGACCTCCTCGCCGAGAAGGGGTACGACCCCGCGCTGGGGGCACGGCCGTTGCGCCGCACGATCCAGCGGCTGGTCGAGGACCCCCTTTCGGAGAAGCTCCTCTGGAAGGAGTTCCGAGCGGGCCAGACCATCATCGTCGACGCTCGCGACGGCGAGATGGTCTTCGACCCATCTCCGGTGCCGCCGGACACGCCTCCGGTGGAGCTCGCGGGCTCGCAGGAGAGCTAGCTCAGCGGCGCCGCCTCGCGCGGCGCCCTCAGGGGGAACTCCGACATGGCTCATGCTGACGTCCGTACGTCGCTCGAGGCGCGCCGTTCCGAGCTGTCCCGCGAGCTCGAAGCCCTTGTCGAGATTCCCCGCGATCCGATGGTGGCGATCTCGTTCGGCAAGCGCGTGGGCGATGGGACCACCGAGGCGGTTGAGCGGCTGAACCGGACGGGGGTCGCGCAGTCCATCTCCACCTCGCTGGAGGAGGTGGAGCGGGCCCTGGAGAAGCTCGACGAGGGCACCTACGGCGTTTGCGATGACTGCGGAGAGCCGATCGCCCCCGAGCGTCTGGAGGCGATCCCGTGGACGGCCCTGTGCGTCCGCGACGCCTCCAAGAGGTCCGCGGCTCGAGCCTGACTGTCAGACCCTCCTTCTAGGGTCATCGGATGGGAAAGGTCCGCGCGCTTCTGGCGTGCTCCGAGTGCGGGCAGCAGCTCGCGCAATGGACGGGACGCTGTCCCGGCTGTGGAGCATGGGGAACGATCGGCGACGCGCACCCGGCGGGCTCCGGCCGCTCCGCTGTCTCAACGGCGGCGTTGAACGGACCGACCGAGGCCGCGATGCGCGTGCCGACCGAGATCCTCGGCGTCGACCGGGTTCTCGGCGGCGGCGTCCTTTCCGGATCCGTGACTCTCGTGGCGGGCGAGCCCGGCATCGGCAAGTCGACCCTTCTCCTCCAGTTGGTGATGCACCTGTCGATGTCCGGGCTCGTCTGTCTCTACGCTTCGGGCGAGGAGTCGCGCGAGCAGATCGCGGGCCGCGCTCGACGTCTCGGTGGGGCGTCCGAACGGTTGCAGTTCGTCCCCGGCCGGGAGCTCGCAGATGTCCTGGAGACGGCGCGCGCGGTCCGGCCATTCCTCCTCGCCGTCGATTCGATCCAGACGGTCCGCGACAGCGCCTCGTCACAGGTCAGCGGCGGGCCGGCGCAGGTCCGCACGTGCGCGGACGCGCTCATCGGGCTCGCGAAGGAGCTCGACATCGCGGTCGTGATGACCGGCCACGTGACCAAGGACGGCGACGTGGCCGGCCCGAGGACGCTCGAGCACGCCGTCGACACGATGCTCTCCTTCGAGGGAGAGCCGAGGTCCGGCATGCGCCTCCTGGCCGCGGGCAAGAACCGCTTCGGTCAGGAGGGAGAGCTGGCGTGGTTCGAGATGACGGCGGGCGGTCTCCGGGAGGTCGATCCGGCGACCCTCCTCCGCTCTCCCGGTCAGGAGGTCGGAGCGGCCACGGCTCTCGCGGCGGCGGGGCGCCGCTCGGTCGCGGCGGAGATCCAGGCACTCGTCGTGCCGACCGACGGCCCTCCGCGACGGCAGACCACCGGTCTCGACCCTCGCCGCTTCCAGCTGGTGGCGGCCGTGCTCGATCGCATCGCGGGGTTCCCGCTCGCCAGGGCCGAGCTCTACGGAGCGACCGTGGGGGGTGCCCGCTTCGACGATCCGGCGTGCGACCTCGCGATCGCGGCGGCGCTGGCGTCCGCCGCAACGGGGGTCCGGCCGCCGCCCGACGCGGCCTTCGTCGGTGAGATCGCTCTGACCGGCGCCGTCCGGCCCGTTTCCGGGCTCGAGCCCAGGGTCGCCGCAGCTGCGGCGTGCGGCATCCGCACGGTCATCGCGGCCCGGGGGGCCGAATGCCGGATGCCGGCGAACGTCCAGCTGAGGACCTTGGAACATGTCTCCGACGCCGTCGATTGGGCGATCGCACGCTGAGTTCCGGTCCCCCGGATGGCCCATCGACCTATGCGGAAAAGCGGCCTTCTACGTGCAGAAATAGGCCTCTGACCAGCACTTTTGATTTGCGGGAGATAGCCCGGCCGTGCTATCTTTCCAAAGGTCCCGCCTCTCCGCCGACGCTTCCCAAGGGGGGTTCGTGTTTCGCAAGGGTGATACGGTCGTCCATCCCGAACACGGCGCGGCAGTCATCGAAGAGTTGCGCACCCGCGAAGTCCTCGGCGAACGCAAGAAGTACCTCGTTCTCAGGGTCGCCTACGGCGATCTCACCCTCATGGTCCCGGTGGAGAGCACCGAAGAGGTCGGCCTCCGTCAGGTCGTGAGCAAGAACGAGGTCAAGAAAGTCATGAACGTGCTCAAGCAAGACGAGTCCAAGATGGCCGCCAACTGGAGCCGACGCTTCAAGAACAACATCGAGAAGCTCCGGTCGGGCGACATCTACCAGGTCGCCGAGGTCGTGCGGAACCTCTCCATCCGCGAGCGTGAGAAGGGCCTCTCGGCCGGCGAGAAGCGCATGGTCACGAAGGCCAGGCAGATCCTCATCTCCGAGCTCGTCTACGCCACGGATGGGACGGAGGAGAAGGCGGAGGCCATGATCGACAAGGTCCTCGACGACTCCCACAAGGCTCGCGTCCCCGCCGAGATCTGAGCACCAGCCTCCTCCGGAGGCTCAGCATCCCGCCCTTCCGCGCCGATGAGGTGCTTAGGACTTTTCCCGTCCGTGAGGAGTGTGGGCCGTGAGCACGGAGGTCCAGGAGCAGCGCTCGGCCGCGCCCAGGGGGCGCCTGGTCGAGGGCGTCCGCCTCATCTTCATCGCGCTCTTCGGCACGGCGGGATTCCAGATCGGAACCCGGCTCGGTCCGCAGAGCACGCCGAAGACGGCTCTCTGCGTGTTCCTGGGCTCGGCCGTCGGCTATGTCCTCGGCGGGATCATCGGACGGGTCACGCTCCGGACCGTCACCGGACTCGAGCGCGAGCTGCGGAGGACACCCGCGGCGGAGATGGCCGCCGGCGTCGTCGGTCTGATCGTCGGCTTGATCGTCGCTGCGCTCGTCACCCTTCCCCTGCTCCACCTTCCGTCGGGAGCCGCCTGGCCCGCGATGGTGTTCGTGTACCTGACGCTCTCCTCGCTGGGCTACCGGCTCGGCAAAGCGAAACGCGACGAGCTGTTCGGTCTCGTCGGCGTGAAGCCCCGCGCGGCCGGACGCAGCGGCGGCGACGTGAGCGTGATCGATACGAGCGCGCTGATCGACGGGCGCATCGCGGACCTCGTCTCGACCGGGTTCCTCGGCGGAACGTTCCTCGTGCATTCCGGCGTCCTGCGGGAGCTGCAGGCGATCGCCGACTCCTCCGACCAGCGTCGCCGGGCCCGCGGCCGCCGAGGCCTGGACGTGCTGGCGGAGCTCCAGGGAGCTCCGACCGTGGAGGTCGTCCTGGTCGACGAGGCGGGAGTGAACGACGTCGACGCGGCGCTGGTCCGGCTCGCGAAGGACCGCGGCGGAACGCTCGTGACGGTCGACGCCAACCTCGCGAAGGTGGCGGTCGCGGTCTCCGTTCCCGTCCGCCAGGTCAACGAGCTCGCGGTTGCCTTCCGGGTTCCGTACGCTCCAGGAGATGAGCTCAGCGTGCATCTCGTCAAGGCGGGGAGGGAGCACGACCAGGCGGTCGCCTTCCTCGACGACGGAACGATGGTCGTGGTGGAGAACGCCGGAAGCCGGATCGGTCAGGACATCTCCGCGCAGGTGACGAACGTGATCCAGACCTCGACCGGCCGGATGGTCTTCGCCTCGCTCGCCGCCGGTTGATGGGGACGGCCGTCGCCGTCATCCTCGGAGCGGGCTCCGGGGAGCGGCTCGGTGCCTCGGAACCGAAGGCGTTCCTCGACGTGGAGGGCTCCACACTGCTGGAGCGCGCGGCCGACGGTGCTCGACGCGCGGCATCCGTCGGTCGCATCGTTGTGGTCGTGCCCGGCGGCTCGGAGGACCGAGCCCGCGACGATCTTCAGGGGGTGACCGTCGTCGCCGGCGGCTCCAGCCGGCAGGCTTCGGTGTTCTCAGCCCTCCGTGCGCTGGACGCCGGCCCGGAGGACATCATCTTGTGTCACGACGCCGCGCGGCCGTTCGCCTCGCCGGCCCTCTTCGACTCCGTTGCCGCAGCGGTGGGCGATGCCGCCGGTGCCGTGCCGGTCGTTCCCGTCGCGGATACGGTGAAGCGCGTGAGCGACGACCGCGTGATCGAGACCGTGCCTCGGAACGATCTCGTCCTGGTGCAGACGCCGCAGGCGTTCCGTTTCGAAACGCTGCGGCTGGGGCACGAGCGAGCGGTGGCGGTCTCCAGAGAGTTCACCGACGATGCGGCACTGGTGGAGTGGGAGGGCGGCGAGATCCGTACCGTGCCGGGAGAGCGTGCCAACATCAAGATCACGACGGCGCAGGATCTCGAGCTCGCCCGCGCGATCGCTCGCATGCGGAGCGGATGAACGAGCCGCGGATCGGGCTCGGGTTCGACGTCCACCCGCGCGCCGAGGAGCGTCCGATGCTCCTCGGGGGCGTCTGCTTCGAGGACGAGCCCGGGCTCGCGGGACACTCCGACGCCGACGTCGTCTGTCACGCGCTGGCGGAGGCGATGCTCGGTGCCGCGGCCCTCGGCGATCTCGGGTCGCACCTCCCAGACGACGACCCCGGGACGGAAGGGATCGGCGGCCTCGAGCTTCTCGGCCGTGTCGTCGGCATCGTCGCCGACGCCGGGTACCGGATGGCGTCCTGCGACCTGACGGTGATCGCGGAGCGACCCGTCATCGCGGCGCGCCGCGACGAGATACGGAACAACCTCGCGTCGACGCTCGGCGCGAACGTGGGACAGGTCTCCGTCAAGGCGACGAGGCCCGAGGGCCTCGGGCTCAGCGGAAACGGCGCCGGCTGCATCGCGATCGCGCTGCTCTCTCCGCGCTGATGCCTCGAGAGCGCCCGTCCGACCGGAACGCGCGCGCACACACGACGCAACGACGTGCGCGCCCCGCCGCGTCGAGGCAGCGCCTCCTCGTGGACGGTCGTCGGGTCGTTCTCGAGGCGATCGCTGCAGGCCGAGCGTCGGAGATCCTCGCGCCGCGACGCACTCAGGACCGTGAGGTGTTGACCGCGGCCGAAGCGGCAGGCGTCCCTGTCCGGATCGTCGAGCTCGGAGATCGCGAGGAGGTCTCCGCCCGCGTGGAGGTTCCGCCGGAGCTGTCCGAGCGCGAGCTCGCGTCGATGAGGTACCGGGAGGACGCCATCGCGATCGTGCTCGACGGCATCACGGACCCGCAGAACCTCGGCGCCGCCGCGCGATCGGCCGAGGCGGCGGGGGCGCAGCTGCTGGTCACGCGCGATCGCCGGGCGGCTCCGACCACCGCCGCCGCGGTGCGGGCGTCGGCCGGGGCGCTGTTCCATCTCCCTCTCGCGCGCGTCGCGAACATCGCTCGAGCCATCGCGCGGCTTCAGGAGCTCGGGTTCACCGCGATCGGCCTGGACGAGCGCGCGGAAAGGACGATCTACGAGGCAGCCGCGCCTGAGGGCCGCGTCGCGCTCGTGGTGGGAGCGGAGGATCGTGGGCTCTCTCGTCTGGTCCGCGAGCGGTGCGACGAGCTCGTCGCGCTCCCGATGCGCGGACGCGTCTCCTCGCTGAACGCGTCGGCGGCGCTCTCGGCGGCGCTGTTCGGATTCGTGCTTCCCTCTCGCCCCGACGGGTCGGCAGGCTAGAATTCGCCCGCGAGTGCTGGCGTGGCGCAGTCCGGTAGCGCAAGCGACTTGTAATCGCTAGGTCGTCGGTTCGAATCCGACCGCCAGCTCGAGATCAAGATCCATCCGGTCGGCCTGACCCATCCGATGCGTGCAGCGTGGCGACGGCCCGAAACGCCGAGCTCCACGCCGAGGCGCTCCCGCGTGGGAGCGCTTGGGAGAATCAACGCGATTCTGTCCAGGCGGCGTGTCGATCCGATGGACACTCGCGGAGCATCGGTGCAGGGAAGGATTTGCGCCCGGTGTCCGGATCGGGCTACATGTCACATACACCGATCGACGGAGCGGCGACGACAGCGGGAGGGGGTCCACGTGGGCGCACGGATCGGTCGCTTGGCCGACGCAGAACAGGTCCTCGCCTCTTCGGAGACCGCGGCGGACGAACGGCCGTTCGCCGTCTCGGAGCCGCGCGCCGTCACGCTGAAACGTATCTCCGAAAAGATCGAATCGTGACCGTCCTCGGGAGCTGAGGTGCGCCGCGTCCTGCTCGTCCTCGCGATAGGCATCATCACGATGCTGGCGATGGGCGGTGCCGCGTCGGCTTCCACGGGCGACGGCGTCGGCAGCCGGGTGGTGCTCCTGGGAGGCCTCGATGTTCCGGAGGGCAAGACCGTCGACGACGTCTTCGTGCTCCGCGGTCCGGTGACCATCGACGGGACGGCGACCGGCAACGTCCTGTCCGTGGACGGCCGGGTGACCGTCTCGGGCCACATCGAGGGGAACCTCATCGCGGTGAACGGCCCCGTGGAGCTCCAGGACGGAGCCGAGGTCGACGGGAACATCTCCTCACGGCTCACGCCCTCGATCGCTTCCGGAGCGACCGTGAAGGGCACCGTTCGCGGTGTGAACGTCGACTTCCAGTTCGGGGACGTCTTCGCTGCCCGGCTCATCTTCTGGCTCGCCGCGTCGGTTTCCGTCTTGATCGTCGGGCTGATCCTGCTCGCGTTCGCGCCCCGTGCGGCGGACGCCGCGGTTCGCACGATGCGCGACTCGACCGGTGCCGCGATCGGCTTCGGCCTGGTCGTCTTCATCGGTCTGCCGGTGGTCGCGGTGCTGGCGCTCGTGACGCTCATCGGCATCCCGCTCGGCCTCGGGATCCTGCTGGGCCTCCTGCCGATCTACACGGTGGGATACGTCACGTCCGTGTGGCTCCTCGGGCGGACGATCGTGAAGCCGCCGAGGAGCGCCTACGTCGCTTTCCTCGTCGGGTGGTTGATCCTGCGCGTCCTCGCGCTCGTGCCGGCGCTCGGAGGGATCCTGTGGTTCCTGGGAGCGGTCTTCGGGCTCGGCGTCCTCGTCGTGAGTGCCAGGAGCAGCGCGCGTTCGCCGGAACCTGCGTCGCCACCGGTCGCGATGCCTCCGGCGCCTGTGTGAGCCGCTCCCGGCCGCCTGGCCTGTAGGCGTTCGGGGACGAGTCGCTCGAGCCTCGGCCGTCGCCTGAGGTTCGGGGGGGCGGGCAGCGATGTCGTTCGATCTCCTCCGATCGCCTTCGTGACGGCGCGCGCTGGACCAGCGGAGCCGCGTCGCGCATGCGCTAATGTCGGCCGCGACATGAGCGGACAGGAGGAGAAGCCAGACTTCGCGCCGCTCTCGCAGGAGGAGCAGGAGGTGCTCCTGCGAGTTGTGGAGGTTCTGCGAAAGGTGAAGTACGGAACCGTCCTCCTCGTCGTGCAGGACGGCAAGGTCGTGCAGATCGAGATGGCGGAGAAGATCCGTTTGCGCTGAGGGCTTCGCCGTCGCGGACCCCCAGCTCTCGAGCCTTGACACTGCCGCAAGCCACTGGCACACTGGCTGCCGCTCTGGCCGCCGACCGGACATCCGGAAGCGGGGGAGCCGAAACAACTCTTCGCCCGTTCCCGGGCGCATCACGCCTCTCGGTTGACCGGACATCCGGAGACCGGTCTCTCTCTCGGGTCTCATTCCCGGTCGATCGAAAGGAGTTCTTGCATGGCGATCCCCGTTCTCCGCCGTCTGCGCGGTCCGCGAACATCCCTAGTGCCCCGCACTCTCGTCGCTCTCGTCGCGATCCTGCTCGCGGCGTGCTCGAACAGCAGTAGCAGCGGAAGCACAGACGGTTCTTCCAGCTCGGCAGCCGCGGACTGCAAGAGCTCGAGCAGCAGCCCCGTCGTGACGCTGGCCGCCTACAGCAACGTCTACGACGTTTACGGCAAGCTCATCTCCGCTTTCCAAGACGAGTGGAAGTCCTCGCACAACGACCAGCAGGTGATCTTCCAGACTTCCTTCGGAGGAAGCACCACGCAGGCCACCAACGTCGTGAACGGCTTTCCGGCCGACATCGTCGCGCTCTCGCTCGACCCCGACGTGCAGATGATCCAGAAAGCCGGTCTGATCACGCACGACTGGGAGAACGACCCTGAGAACTCGATCGTGGCCTCCTCCGACGTCGTGTTCGATGTCCGGCCCGGCAACCCCAATCACATCGAGAACTGGAACGACCTGACGCAGTCCGGTCTCGAGATCCTCACGCCCGACCCCGCTGAGAGCGGTGGCGCGAAGTGGAACATCGTCGGGGCCTACGGCGCATCGATGCGCGGCCAGGTTCCCGGCTACGCGAAGGGCAACGCTGACGACGCCGAGAAGCTCCTCGAGGGGATCTTCGGCAACGTCACCGTGATGGACAAGTCGGCGAACGACTCGATCAAGAACTTCCAGTCGGGGAACGGCGACGTCGCGATCACCTACGAGTACGCGGTGCTCGCGGCTCAGAAGGCCGGCCTTCCGGACCAGATGGTGATCCCGCCCTCGACGGTGGACATCCAGACGCCGACCGTCGTGGTCGACAAGAACGCTCAGGAGCACTGCGTGGAGGACATCGCGAACGCGTTCGTGCAGTACCTCCACACGAAGGCGGCGAAGGAGATCTTCACGACCGTCGGCTACGAGCGCCCCGTCGACCAGAAGGAAGCGGCGAAGGGTGACGGCTCCACCTTCCCGGCGATCAAGGACCTGTTCACGACCGACGACATCGGCGGTTGGGATCAGCTCCTGAACGACACCGTGTTCGGTCCGAACGGCGCCTTCACGAAGGCGCAGGCGGCGACGCAGGGCTGAGCATGAGCTCGACGACCATCGAGGCGCCCGAGCTACGGGGGGAGGAGCACTCCCCCCGCTCGGGCCCTCGCATGGGCGCGGTCCTTCGTCGCACGGGCGCTCGATGGGCGCTCCGCGGCACGGCGCTCCTGTACCTCGGTCTCCTGGTGGCCCTTCCGGCGATCGCGATCGTCACGAAGGGGTTCTCCAACGGGTTCTCCACGCTCACGGACGCGCTCCAGACCTTCGGAGCCAAGCAGGCCCTGATCCTCACGATCGAGATGGCGACCGCAACGGCGATCATCAACGTGCTCTTCGGAACGCTTCTCGCGTACGTGATCGTCCGGTACCGCTTCCCGGGTCGAAGCGCGCTGTCGACGATCGTGGACATCCCGTTCGCGATCCCGACGCTCGTCACCGGTGTCATGCTCGTCGCGCTGTACGGGCCGAACGCGCCGATCGGGAAATGGCTCCTCGCCCACGGCATCCACATCGTGTTTGCTCCGCTCGGCATCCTGCTCGCGCTGCTGTTCGTGACGCTTCCGCTCGTCGTGCGCACGGTCCAGCCGGTGCTCCAGGAGCTCGACGAGGCGGAGGAGGAAGCGGCGCGCGTGCTCGGCGCCTCCCGCTGGCAGACGTTCCGCAAGGTGGTGTTCCCGGCGATCCTTCCCGGCATCACCGCCGGTGGCCTTCTGGCGTTCGCGCGAGCGCTCGGAGAGTTCGGCGCGGTGGTCATCGTCTCCGGGAACCTTCCCGGCAAAACGCTGACCGCGCCGGTGCTGATCTCCCAGCTCGCCCTGGTCAATCCGGAGCAGGCGGCCGCGATCGCCACCGTCCTGTTCGCGTTGTCGTTCGTGCTCGTTCTCGTTACCGAGAAGTTGATCGGCTCCGGCCACGGATGGGAGCAGCCGTGAGCGCCGCTGCGAAGCCGGTGGAGGATCGCGCACCGAAGCTCTCCTCGGTGACCCGAAAGAAGCTCGTGCACGGCGGTTTCATCTTCCTGGTCGTGTCCTACGTTTCGATCCTGATCCTCGGACCGCTGATCGGGATCGCGTGGGCCGGGGTGAAGGCGGGATGGTCGACGATCGTCAGCACGATCACGCAGCCGGACGTGCTGCATGCCTATCTGCTGACCGGGATCATCACCGTGATCACGGTCATCGTGACGGCGGTCTTCGGCGTGATCGTCGCGCTCGTTCTGACGCGCGACCGGTTCCCCGGCAAGCGGATCCTCAGCGCGACGGTTGACCTGCCGCTCGCCGTCTCTCCGGTGATCGTCGGGCTGATGGCGGTGATCCTGTTCGGCCGCGGCGGCTGGTTCGAGCCGTGGTTCACGGCCCACGGCATCAACATCGTCTTCGCGATCCCCTCGATGGTGATCGTCACGATCTTCATCTCCTTGCCGTTCGTCATCCGTGAGGTCGCGCCCGTGCTGCAGGAGCTCGGCACCTCCGAGGAGGAGGCCGCGCGGACGCTCGGCGCCTCCTCG
>JBJMLP010000096.1:0-3681 GCA_045805245.1 Actinomycetota bacterium
ACGCGATGTCCTCCACGTACAGGTCGACGGCGTCGACGAGCTGCTCCGCCGCAGCCGACGGGATCAGCTCCTCGCACGCGATCCGGACCCAGTCCGCGCGATCCATCTCGGGCGGAACCGCGTGACATGCGAGGAGGGTGACGGTGCACGTCTGCGCCGCCCGCTGCGACAACGCGCGGGCGAGTCGGGCCTGACGAAGCTCCGCCTCGACCGAAAGGCCGTAGCCGGTCTTGAGCTCCAACGCCGTCGTGCCGTGGTCGAGCATCTCGGCGAGGAGCGGTTCGCAGAACGCCAGCACCTCCTCGTCGCTCGCGGACGCGAGCAGCCGGGAGCTCCGGTAGATCCCCCCGCCGCCGCCCTGGACGTCCCGGTACGTCTGCCCCGACAGGCGGGCCTCGAACTCGTCCTCGCGCCAGCCCACGAAGGGAAGGTGCGTGTGGCAGTCGACGAAGCCGGGGAGCACGGCGCCGGAGACGGAGCGGGCGTCCTCTCCGAGGCCGTCGGCAGCTCCCGCGACGGTGATCGCTCCGTCGGCCCAGGCGAGTGCGCCCGGCGCGAATATCTCGCCCGTCCCGGTCACGAGGCGAGGAGCGATCAGAGCGCCGGACGCGGAAGCTTGCATGCCCGGATTATGGCCGCCCGCCGCCAGGAGCCTCGAGCTCCGTGAGCTCCGGATCGTCGCGAAAGGACGAACCCGTCTGTCTGGTTACCTGCGGGGAGCTACGTGAACGTGGCGCCCGGCTTCCACACCATGAGCACGACGATCGCCACGATCGAGAGCGTCAGGTACATCCCTCCGTATTGCAGCTTCTTCCCGAGGGCGACGATCTCGGCGGGTGGCGGCGTACCCGGCGGCGGAGGCCCGGCCGGCATCCCCTTCAGGAGCTCCACCATCCGCGCGCTGTTCTTCGCCTGGACGAACCCGGCGAAGGCGTATGCCGCGATGTACAGGACGACCGCGATCAGGATCCACGGTGAAGAGAAGAAGTCGACGTGGGCTGTGAAGATCAGGCCGATGCCGAACACCGCAACGACCCAGGCGATTCGAAGCGTGATCTTGCGCTCGATCAGGTCGATGATCTCTGCGCCGAAGCGCCCGTGAACCGGATCCTTCTGCGACTGTGCAGCGATCAACGGGAACGCGAAGACGGGCCCGAAGGCGACGAGGACTGACAGGATGTGCCCGATGAGGAAGAAGGTGAACCAGGACCACATGTGCGACTCCCTTCCCCGGATCGGGCGGCAGCTTCATCCCGGAGACCCGGTTCTGTCAACCACCCCGTGAACGTCTCCACGATCACGCGCCTTCCGATCCCGCCGGACGCGGTGTGGCGTCTCCTCACCGACTGGGAGCGGCAGCCGCGCTGGATGCGCGACGCCGCTTCGGTGCGCGTCCTCACCGAGCAGCGCGAGGGCATCGGCGTCCAGGTCGCCGTGCGGACGAGGATCTTCTCGGTCCCGCTCTTCACCGAGCGACTCGAGGTCGTGGCTTGGGAGCCGCCGCGGCGCCTCGTGATCGCACACCGGAGCTTCATCCGAGGGGTGGGGGTATGGCGCCTCGATCCCGTTCCCGGAGGGTCGCTTTTCCGCTGGGTGGAGGAGATCTCCCTGCCGGTCCCGGTGCTCGGCTGGATCGCCCTCGTCGTCTACCGGCCGTTCATGCGGCGCCTGATGCGCGGCGCGATGCGGAACCTTCGGCGTCTCGCCGCCGACGAGCGATCGCGCTAGCCGAGCGAGGAGAGGTACTCCTCCACCTCTCGGAGGTGCGCCCACGCGTGCCCGAACGGCCGTTCCGGAGCGCCGAGCACCGATCCGAGCATGCTGCCGAGGGTTCGCTCTCCACCGCCGTCGAACGGCCGCGGACGATTCCAGTCCTCCACCGACGTGGAGCGGATCTCGGCGAGCAGGCGTTCGTGCGTCGATCTCGCCTCGGTCCGCACGCGCTCGAGGGGCCAATCGAGCTTGCGCGCGATGTCGTTCGCGTTCTCCTCGTCAACGTCGTCGAGGGCGACCCGGCTGATCCTGTCGTCCGCTTGGGAACGCGCGATCGTCTCGAGGGCGAGCTCCTCCCAGTGCGCGAGGTGACCGAGAAGGTCCTTCAGTGACCACTCGCCTCCGCCGATCGCGTTGCGGCGGACGGCCTCCTCCTCAGGAACGCGGGCGGCGAGGCGCGCGACCGCCGTCTGTCCCTCCTCCAGGATCGCGGCGGCTTCGGCGGGCGATGTTCCGTCATGCTGGATGAGTTTCCTTCCCCGTCGGCGGGAGCGGCAAGTGCGCTCCGCGCGTCGCGGATCGACGAAAGGCCGTGAGGCGCGGGTCTGGGGTCCTTGTCGCTCTCGATCCGGCCGCCATACAGTGCCGGGAGCGCAGGGGAGCTCGGTGCGACCGGGCTGAGAGGCCGACTCTGAGTCGGCGACCCGCGGACCTGATCCGGGTAATGCCGGCGGAGGGAGCGATCGTGTCAAGCGGTCTCGCGCGGCGCATCGCCTCGGTGCTCGATCGCGCTGCGCCCTCCACCAGCGTCTTCCCGGTCCGGGAGCAGGACCGCCGCCTGAGCGGCCTCGATTTGTTCGTCCTCTGGGGGGACCTCTCCGTCGGCCTCCTCGTTCTGGTCACCGGAACGCTTCTCGTCCCGGCGCTCGGGTTCCGGGGCGCGCTCCTCGCGATCGTGGTCGGGAGCGTGATCGGCTGCCTGCCGCTCGCGCTCGTCGGCCTCGCCGGCGCCCGGGAAGGCGTTCCGGGCATGGTGCTGTTCCGCCCGGTGCTCGGCATCCGTGGATCGTTCGTGCCGTCCGCCCTGAATCTCGTGCAGCTCCTCGGCTGGACCGCGTTCGAGTTCTGGGCGATGGCCTCGATCGCGAACGACGTCTCCACGAAGCTCTGGCATCTCGACGCGTACCCCCTGTGGCTGATCGTCATCGCTGTGGGATGCACGGCCCTCGCGGTCGGGGGTCCGATCGTCGTCATCCGTCGCTGGCTGGAGCGCTTCGGCGCCTACGTCGTGCTCGCGGTCGGCGCGTGGATCACGTTCAAGGTCGTCACCGTCGGCGGCGGCCTTTCCGAGGCCTGGAGGCGCCCCGGGACCGGCGGGCTTCCGTTCTGGCTGGCCGTCGACCTCGTGATCGCACAGCCCGCATCCTGGTTGCCTCTCGTCGCCGACTACAACCGGTATGCGCGCCGCGAGGCGCGCACGTTCGCCGGAACGTTCGCCGGCTACGCCCTCGGCAACGCGTGGTTCTACGCGCTGGGCGCCCTGCTGGTCCTCGCGGCGGGAGCGGGAACCGACGTCGTCGGCCTCGGCGCCTCGATCGCGTTCCTGGCCGGTGGCTCGGTCGTCCTGATCGCGCTCCTCGCCGGAGAGACCGACGAAGCGTTCGCGGACATCTACTCCTGGGCGGTGTCCGCGCAGAACCTCTGGCCGCGCGCGCCGCAACGCCTGCTGATCGTCTGCGTCGCCGTTTTCTCCGCGCTGCTGGCCCTCGTCGTCACCGTCGGTTCGTTCGAGCTGTTCCTCTTTCTGATCGGCTCGGTGTTCGTGCCGCTCTTCGGCGTGTTCTTCGCCGACTATTTCGTCCACGGCAACGCTCGCTCCGACGAGCGCGAGCTGTTCCGGCCCGGAGGCCGTTACTGGTTCGGGAGCGGCATCCGCCGGCGCGCGTTCGTTCCGTGGCTCGCGGGCAT
>JBJMLP010000097.1:0-7581 GCA_045805245.1 Actinomycetota bacterium
CTCGGCCGGACCGTCGCAGTGTCGGGGTCGACCCACAGATAGAGGTCGATCCGGTCCGGTCCCGGCAGGGAGACGCTCCGCGACCGCGAGTTCGAGACGACGTCGGCGTCCTCGGTTGAGAAAGCGATCCCATTCGAGGTGATCACGAGCTTCGCGTAGGAGCTCTGGGTTCCGTTGCCGACGAACATCCCCATCTCCTGGCCGGCCTGCGGAGTCGTTCCCGCAAACGGAGCGACGATCCGCGTGTGGACCTCGAAGGCATCGGTTTGATCCGGTCGCACGTTCACGCCGAACTGGAACCCGTCGCGCTGGGTGTTGGCCGTTCCCCGAGCCGTGCCGTCGCCGACCGCCTCGAGGTTGAACAGCTGCGACGCCGTGTTGACGTTCACGTTGTTCGGATCGAACAGCGCCGAATAGTCCGAGCTGCCGTCCGACATCACGCCGGTGAACCCGGAGCTCAGGAGCCCTCCGGGGTTCGGGTCTCCCTGATCCCAGCCGAGCCGGACGGGGAGGAACGTCTGCAGGCCGTTGTGCCGGTCGACCGCGAATCGGTCCGTCGTGTCGAGCTGGCCGTCGTCGTCGTCGTCGGCGTCGTTGAGATCCGACCGACCGTCACCGTCGAAGTCCGGCGGGATGTCGCCCGCGGAGCACGGGCTCGTTCCGTTGTCGATCTCGTCCGCGTTGGTGTAGCCGTCTCCGTCCTCGTCGAGCGACGGGTCGTCGGAGCCCGAGCATTGGAACGTCGCTCCTCCGTAGTCGTTCGGCTCGAACACCGTGACGTTGCTGGCGTAGTTGTCCGCGACCCAGATCGTTCCGGGGAACGCTCCGCCGTCGCCCTGCGTCGTGATGTCGAGCGGCTTCGTCCCCACGCCCGAGAAGAGCTTCGTGACGGAGACGACGCTCGTGCCGCCGGATCCCAGGACGATCCGGCGGACGTAGTCGTCCCATGCGGCCGCGAGCAGGTTTCCGCGCATCGCTCCTCCGAAGTTGCTCGCGGTGTACTCGGCGAGGCCGTTGGTGGAACCCGGGTAGTGCGCGAGCGCGTCGCGATCGACGCCCGCGACCTGGAAATCGCACTGTCGCGGATCGCTCGACGGAACCGGCGATTGCCCGCCGAAGGTGTTCGCCGTATTTGCGCGCGTCGGATTCGGATGGCCGCCGTAGTGACCCTGCGTGACGAGATGGATGGTGTCGTCGCCCGCAGACCCCGGCTCGCTCGGATCGTTGGTGCAGTTCGGCGTTCCCTCACCGATCGGCGGCCCGCCCTGTCCGCCGTTCGGACCGTTGTCGTCGAGGTAGAGGTTTCCGGCCTGCGTCAGCACGAGGTCGTAGGGGTTCCGGTAACCGGGCGAGTACACCTGCACAGGTCCGCCGGGCACGATCTTCGCCTGGTTCGCGCCGTCGTTCCCTCCGAAGGGGTCGTTCACGTCGGCCGGCGAGCCGCTTCTCGACGGGTCGTCGAGGGTCGGGAGGTCGTACGGAGGGTTCCCGATCGCGCTGAGATCGATCGACAGCACCGCACCGGAGAGCGCGTACTCGGGCGTTCCTCCGAACCCGGCCGAGGGAGCGCCCATGTTCGTGTTTCCGCCCTGGGCGACGTAGAGGGTATGAGTCGACTGGTCCAGCTGCAGCCCGTTGGTGGCGTGGACCTCCTCGGACCGCGGAAGACCGCGCACCAGGTTCGTCCGCACCCACGACGATCCGTTCCACCGCAGGCGGGAGATGACCCCGGAGTTCGTGTCGGCGCCGGTGTCGCCGGTGTTCTGACCGGGCCGCGGGTCGCTCGAGGACACGTAGAGCACCGGACGGGAGGCGCTCCCGGCCACCAGCAGACCGGTGACGAGGCGGGTCGTCGCGTCGGGCGCCGGCGTTCCGTCGTCGTTGTGGTTCGGGATCGAGCGGATCTTGGTGATCGTCTCCGTCGAGGTGACGGAGTAGTCGTTCGGGCCGTTCCGCTTCACGGCGTAGGCGAGGATCGTTCCGTCGGCCTGGGCGACGTAGAGCCGTCCGTCGGGGCCGAACTGGAGCGACGTCGGGTTCTGCGGAGACGCCGGCGTGAGGAGGCTCTTTCCGAACCCGATCGCGGTTCCAGCCGCTGCGGCGGGCACGACCAGGCGCGAACCTGCCATCAGCAGGATCGCGGTCAACGCGATCCACGATCGAACACGCTTCATCGGTGCGCTCCTGCGAGCGAGTTCCGGGGGGTCTGCCCGTTCATCGGCTCCGCCTTCCACTGACGAGGGCAATCGTGACTGAGGGATGAACTCGAGCGCAACCCTGCGGTCCGTCCGATATTCCGCGTCAGGATCACTTCACTACGAAGGAATGCGCCTCTGGGGGCCTCGATCGTCTCGCACGAGGGCGGCCCGGGCCTCCTCGGCCGAGCGCCCCCTCCCTCGCTCGAACGCTTCGCGCCACTCCGAATCTCCGATCGAGCGGCTGGCCCGTTCGATGAACGGCTCGATGATCGACGCTTCTTCTCGCATCGGATCGATGAAGACGCTTTCCCGCGCGCGTGCGCCCGCACCGGCGAACTCGGCGGCGCGCACTCCGTCGCCGCGCGCCGCTTCGAGCGCCGACAGGCGTTCGAGGGCCTCGGCCGTTCCCCAGGGATCCCCGATCGTGAGGAATCGGTCGAGGCAGCGCACCATGTACGCCTCCGCGCCGTCGACGTCGCCACGCAGCAATCGCGGATAGCCGAGGTATCCCGTGACGCGCGATGCGAAGATCTCGTCGCCGAGCATTTCGTATCGCTCCGCGGCGTCGGTGAAAAGCCTCTCCGCGCGATCGAGATCCCCATCGTGCAGCGCCGCGGTCCCGAGGTTGAAGATCGACGTCGTCAGGTGCCAGCTGGGATCGAGATCGCGACAAGCCTCGAGAGCCGCCTCGCACAGCCGGACGGCATCCGCATGACGCCCGCGCGCCGTCGCGACCTTGCCCAGAACGGTCAGACCGTTCCGGCGCTCGAGCCCGTGTGAGGCCGAGCTATCGCGCAGCTCCGAGCCGAGTGCCTCCGCGCGATCGAATTCGCCTTGATGGAGCGCCAGCCATCCGGCCCCCCAGAGCACCTTTCCTCTCACCTCGTCCGGTGGATGTGGCAAGGCGAGAGCCTCGTCGAGCCAGCGGCGACCCTCCACCAGGTCGCCTCGAAGGCGCCAGAACTGCCACAGCGCACCGGCGAGACGCAGGGCGAGCTCGGCCTCGTTCCGCTCGCACGACCACGCCAGCGCTCGCCGGAAGTTGTCGTTGTCCTCAGCGAGACGGATCGCTGCTTCGATCTGTTCGCTTCCTCTGAGGCGAGCCTCTTCCTTCTCGGCGAGGGCGACGCAGTACTCGGCGTGCCGACGCGCGACCGTGTCCGTTTCGCCCGCCGCGTTCCGGGCCTCGGAAGCGAACTCGCGGATCACATCGAACATCCGGTACCGGGGCTCCCCCGATGACTCTGCCAGGGAAACGAGGCTGTGATCGATCAGGCGCGACACGCTCGCGAACGCATCCCCTCCACCGTCCGTGATGACGAACTCCCCGGCGTCGCGCGTCCAGCCTCCTGCGAAGACGGAGAGCTCGCGAATGGCGCGCTGGTCGTCGCGCGCGAGCAGGTCGTAGCTCCACGCGACGGCCTCCCGGATGCTCGTCTGGCGGTCGGGAGCATCCCGAGGCCCGCCGGTGAGAACGTCGAGCGGAGCATCGAGGGCCTCTCGAAGGCTCGCGAGCGGAAGATGTCGAACCCTGGCGGCGGCGAGCTCGATCGCGAGCGGGATGCCGTCGAGCTTCCGGGCGATGTCGAGGAGATCGCGTCTCGCATCGGCGTCATCCACGACGAGTCCGGGCCGTACGCGCTTGGCGCGCTCGAGGAACAACGAGACCGCCGGAGCCACTTCCGCGGGTTCGTCCCGATCCGGGAGCGCGAGCGGGCCGAGCGGATACTCCCGCTCGGCTCGAACACGAAGCGGGATCCGACTCGTGATCAGGATCGAGATCCGTTGCGATGACGCCGCGACCTCGGCCACGAACGGCGCAGCCTCGATCAGGTGCTCGAACGTATCGAGGAGAAGGAGCATCTCCTTTCCGCGGAGGCTCTCGATGATCGCCCCGACGAGGGGCTCGCGGATCTGCGGGACGCCGAGCACGTCCGCAAGCGCGGCCGGGAGGAGATCGGGTGCAAGCGTTCCGTCCAGTTCGACGAACGCGACTCCATCCCGGAATCCCGGCTCGAGGGCGCGTGCCGCCTCGATCGCGAGCGTCGTCTTTCCGATGCCGCCCGGACCAGTGATGACCACGATGCCACCAGGACCGCCGCGGATCAGCTGGGAGACGGCCTCGAGGTCGCTCTGCCTTCCGACGAGCGGCGACGGCGACGCCGGCAGGCCTCGAACGCCGCCGTCGGCGCGGATGCGGGGCGCCCGGCGCGCGCGTCCCAGCCGGCGAAGCTCCGCTCTAGCCGTCTCGTCCAGCCCCAGCGCGTCGGCCAGGCGATCGGCGGTATCGCGGTAGACGGCGAAGCGAAGTCCGCGCTCGACGTCGCTGATCGTTCGCGCGCTGATTCCGGAACGCTCGGCCAGGGCCTCCTGCGTGAGACCGGCCTCCGCGCGCCGTCGCCTGAGGAAACGTCCGAGGGGAGGCTCTTCCGAGGCCATGGCGGATTGTGGGCTCCCCGCCCGGTTCGCACCAAGTCGGTGAGCTACGGCGGTGGATCCGTCATGGCCCTTTCCCGGCGAAGCCCCCAGACTCGGAACGGTCACGGAAGAGGAGGGGAAGATGGGAACGGAACAGAACAAGGACGTGGCTCATCGCTACTACGTGCAGGTGCTGAACGATGGCGACGTCGGTCTGGTCGACGAGCTGGCCGTCGAGCCGTATGAGGAGCACGACCCCGTCCCGGGCCAGGGCACCGGGCGCCAGGGACTCAAGGATCGGCTGAGGATCCTCCGCGGCGCCTTCGGCCAGACGTTCACGGTCGAAGACATCGTCGCGGAGGGTGACAGGGTTGTCGTCCGGTGGACCGGTCGCGGAACGCATTCCGGTGAGTTCATGGGCATCCCTCCGACAGGGCGGTCGTTCACGATCGCCGGGATCGACGTGATCCGCTTCGAAGAGGGGCGCATGGCGGAGCACTGGCATGTGGTCGACCAGCTCGCCTTGATGCAGCAGCTCGGTCTGATCCCGGCACCGGAGTCGTCGAACGCGTAGCTAGCCAGACATGCTCTGGTCCCGGGCACGAGGCCCGGGACCAGAACGTTCCCTTCCGTTTGGGATCAGCGAGAGGCGAGGCCCACCGCGCTCGCCGGGATCGCCGGAGGCGTTCCGACGGGCGAGAGTCCTCCGTCGCCCTGGATCGCGAAGCCGTCGATCTCCGGCGCACCGCCGGCGCGGACGTACAGGTAGTCGCTTCCCGCGGAGACGGCCATGTCGGCCGGCGCGGCGCCCGTCGTCGCGGTCACGCCGCTCGCATCGAGCAGTGAGACGGAACCGTCCTTGTGCATCCGCAGGCCCGAGATCGTGCTCGAGCCCGTGTTCGCCACGTACGCGTATCGCGTGTGACGCGCGATCGCAACCCAGCATGCGGACCCCTGGTGCGACGCGAGCGCGCTCGTCGCGGCGTGCGGCGTGTCTCCCGGATCGAGCGTGTAGGAGGACACCGTGGTCGCTCCCGGCGCGCCGCCGGCCGCCTCAGAGACGACCAAGCAGTCGTTCCGGTTCGCGAACCCGAAGGGCGTCATGCCCTCGGAGGCCGTCGTCTCCGGACCGGTCGCCCGGCCAGTGTCGGCGTCCACCGCATAGGTGTCGATCAGGTTCGTGTTCTTCTCCGTGACGACGAGAACGTCGCCGCGATCCGCGAAGGAGACCTCCGCGGGACCGACGCCGGAGCCCGACAGCGGCTCGGTGGAGTGGCGGATCGGACGGAGCTTTCCGCTCCGCGCGCCCGTGAAGCCGGAGATGTTTCCGTCGCCGCCGGCGTTCAGGACGTAGAGCGAGCTTCCCGACACCGTCAGGCTGATTGGCAGATCGCCGTTCGAGTCCACCGTGCGGATCCTGGTGAGCGTGAGGCCGTCCTCGGACACGTCGAAGGACGTGATCTCGTCGCTCCCCGCATCCACCGCGAAGAGCCGGTCGCCGTGGAGGACGAGCGCGCCCTGGCTTCCGAGGCCGGCTCCGGTTCCGTCGCCGGCCGTTCCGAACTTCCCGGCCGCGGAGAGCGAGCCGTCGGATGCGCGCTCGAAGACGAGCACGGCGTTGTTGTTCGCTCGGTTGCTGAGGGTGTAGACGACGCCGGCGCCACTGCCGGCGGACGCCGGAACGGAGCCGATGCCCAGGAACGTCAGGGCCACGCCTCCGCCGAGGACCGCCGCCAGCAGGCGGCGGAAACGTGAGCTGTTCATCCCGATACCTCCGATCGCATGTGGGTGTTCGGTCGAACGGGCGGCCCGAAAGTCCCGTCGCGCTCCTTCCGGCAGGGCCAGCGATGGACGCTACGGAGGCATTCCTTACGCTTCGCTTTCGGGGGAGTTCGTCGGCACCGCCGTAACGATTCCGTAAGGAGGCGTGACCCTAGACTTCGCTGATGACGGAGCCGGCCCATGTGCTCGTGGTCGACGACGAGCCCATCGTGCTCGACGTGCTCGGCCGCTACCTCTCCCGCGAGGGCTACGGCGTGGAGACGGCGAGCGACGGCGAGGCGGCGCTCCGCGCCGTGGAGGACTCCCGCCCCGATCTCGTGCTCCTCGACCTGATGCTTCCCAAGGTGGACGGCATCGAGGTGTGCCGCTGGGTGCGATCGCGCGCCGACGGCACGGCCGTCATCATGCTCACCGCTCGCGGAACGGAGACCGACCGCATCGCCGGGCTCGATCTCGGAGCCGACGACTACATCACGAAGCCGTTCTCTCCACGGGAGGTGGTCGCGCGCGTGCGCGCGGTGCTGCGGCGCCTCGGGCCTGCAACGAAGGGCGACGCGGTGACGATCGTCGCCGGGGACCTCGAGATCGATCCGCGGAGCCGCGAGGTGAGACGCTCGGGGACGACGTTGCATCTCACCCCGAAGGAGTTCGACCTCCTCCACGTGCTCGCCGCGGAGCCCGGCCGCGTCTTCTCCCGGATCGATCTCCTCGACGAGCTCTGGGACTTCGCCTTCGACGGCGACCCCGCCACCGTCACCGTCCACATCCGCAGACTCCGGGAGAAGGTCGAGGACGACCCGTCGTCACCGCGGCATCTCGTGACGGTGTGGGGCGCGGGCTACCGGTTCGATCCGTGAGCAAGCGGACGGAGTTCCTCGGCGCGGGAACCCTCCGCGTGGCGCTCGTCGTTGCCTGCGTGGCCGCGGCAGGAGCGTTGGTGACCCTCGGCGTCGGGCTCGCGGTCGGGATGCATTCCGGGGACGTCGCGCATCTGGGCTTGCTATTGCTCCCGGCCATCGCGGCGACCGTCGTGGCGATGGTGGTCGCGCGGCCGCTCCTCGCGCGCGCCGCGATCCGCCAGAGCCTGATCGGCGTCGCCGCCATCGCCGCGATCGTCGGCATCCTCAACCTCGTCGTGCTGACGAGGCAGATGTTCGTCAGCCAGCACGACGCCACCCAGGTC
>JBJMLP010000098.1:0-5055 GCA_045805245.1 Actinomycetota bacterium
ATTCGCTCACGGTTCCTGTTCCTGGTCGTCGTGCGTGGGTTTCGTCACGCGTGGGTCCGCCAGGATAGCGGCGTCCGCTGGCCCCGTCGCCGACCGAAAGGCCTATCCGACCTCGCCGAACGGCTACATCGGCCCCTGCTCCGCTTGACTCGCCGGCTCGTCTACGGCGTGAAGCCCGGCGGCGGCGGGGAGCACAGTTGCACCATCCGGCTGTGGAGCGTCGACAACGTGGTCGCCTGGGTCGGGTCGCTCCGGGGTGTCAGGTCCGTCGCTGGGTCGTAGCGGACGATCATCGGCACGCGGATGCTCTCGTCGTACGGCACGCGCTTCTCCGTCCATCGATGTTCGGCGATGTTCAAGCCGTTGTCGGACGCGAACAGGATGAACGTGGTGCCGAGCCGCCCCGAGGTCCGGAGCGCGTCGAGGATCCCACCGACCGCGCGATCGACCGCGAGGAGCGAGCGGAACTGCGACCGGCGGGCCTCGTCCCGCGCGGACATCTCCGTGGGGCTCAACGGCGGGATCGACCGGATGTACTTCGGCTTGTCGGACACGTCGGCTTCGTTGGCGCTCGGCGGACGGAGCGGCGCGAGATCCTGGAACGTGTTCTTGTCTCCCGGCGCCGCCCGCGCGCGGAGGTGCGGCGCGCGGGGAGCGAAGTACAGGAACAGCGGCTGGTTCGCCGGCGCGCCCGATATGAAGCTCGTCGCGTATCCGGAGAGCACGTTCGTTGAGTAGTCGGACGGGTCCGTGCCGTAGTAGTGAAGCGTCCCGTTCTCGCTGACGTAGTACTGGTAGTACATCCCGCCGCCGGGTCCGTCCGGCCCCGAGCCGTTCGCCACGCCGTCCCAGACGTCCCATCCCGGAGGGACGGAGATCGCGCGCTTCGGCGTATAGCCGTTGAAGTACTTTCCGACGAGACCGGTGTAGTAGCCGGCGCCGTGGAGCCATGTGGCGATCGTCGAGCTCTCCTCGCCCTCGCCGTGGAACGTCATGTAGCCGCCGTGGGGCGGCTTGTTGTCGTAGACGTCGGTGCTGTTCGACTCCCGTCCGGTGAGGATCGTCGCCCGACTCGGGCAGCAGAGCGGGTCCTCCACGAAGCCGTTCGTGAACGACAGACCCTTGTCGACGAGCTCGCTGTTGACCACCGGCATGCCGGACAGCTCGTCGTAGCGCTGGTCGTCGGTGAGGATCAGGACGATGTTCGGCGGCGTCGCCGACGCGGAGAACGAGCCCGTGCTCGTCGCGGTGCCGTGCTTCGTCGTCACCGTGATCTTTCCGGAGGTCGCTTCGGCCGGAACGCCGGCCGTGATCGTCGTCGTCCTGGGCTGCGAGAAGGGCGCCTCCACGCCGTTGAACCGAACCGAGGTCGTGGAGTTGAACCCGCTCCCGGAGATGGTGACCGTCGTCGCCACCGGACCCGACGTCGGTGTGAAGGAGGAGATCTGTGGCGACGGGGCCGCCGCACCGGCTGCGGACAGGCCGAGCAACGATAGGGAGAGCACTCCGGTGAGTGCGATCCCTACGCGGCGGCTGAAGCTAGCCGAAGATCGGACGGCTACCGACCTCCTTGAAGGCCTCCAGGGTGTCCGGGCTCTGGTCGACCCGGAAGTCCACCGGTACGCCCTTGAAGTCTGCGAGGGAATGCGTGTAGATCATCGCCTTCACGGTGCCCGTCGGGCCGGCCCATGCTTGAACCGTGTCTCCGGCCTCGGCGATCCAGGCTGCCTGGGTCTGCGTTCCGGTCCCGCCGCAGCCGTCGCTGCGGACGGAGCCCCATTCCTCGATCACCATGCCCTTGTCGAGCGAGAGCGCATGCTCGTGCGCCGACCCGAAGAGCTCCGGAAACGGTTTCCACAGGTGGTCGCTGGCGCAGGCGCCGCGGTTGTATCCGTCCACGCCGATCAGGTCGCATCCGGTCGGGAGCCACGGGCCCGGTCCACCGTTCGCGCCGTCGTACGTGACGCGCTGGAGGGTCGCGACGTAGGTCAGCTTCGTGACGCCGTTGTCGGCGAAGATGCCCCGGATCGCCTCGAACGCCGCCCGAAACTCCGCGGGAGTTCCCCCGAGGCCGCGACGATAGGCGTTCTCGGGCTCGTGGTGGAAGACGAAGTATGCGCGCCGGTTCCAGGCCGCGATCGCCTTCGCCTTCTTCACGATCTCGGTGTGAGCCGAACCGCGAGGCTTCGGGATGTCCGCCCACGGGATCCACGTGCCGTCGAGCTTCTGCGGTCTCCAGGCGATCAGGGGTACGTGGCCGGTCCGCGCGCTCTCCTTGATGACGTCGTTCGGGATCGGATAGTCCCAGTTCGGATAGTGGCGGGTGACGCCGAGCTTGCGGCCGATCAGCGATTCGAAGCCGTAGACCGCCGGCATGAGGTCCTCCGGCCCGCACGTGCCCGAAGCCGTGGCGCACGCAGGACTCGGGTCGGGAAACGCCCCCCATTGGCAGCGCGCCGCTGCGAGGGCGGGACGCGGCTCCAGGATCGCGGGAAGCGTCAGCCCCGCGATGCCTGCGGCCGAGACCTTCAGGAAGCTGCGCCTTGTGAGTGCCACGAGCGCTCCTCTGCGGTTCTGTCGAGTCGGGCCGTTACCGCTGAGCAGGCGGGGATGCCCGGAAAGGCAACGACGGATGCTAGCAAGGCACGGCACGGCGAGTCCAACGCGCGGCGTCGGGGCGGTCAGGAGAGCTGCGGGTCGCGCGTCGTGAAGGTCGGCCGGAGCCCGACCTCGCGGTAGCTCGTGAGCGATTCCGGCGAGGTGTCCACGCGGAAGTCCACCTGCTCCGACTGGTACGCGGCGTTCACCTGCGAGTAGATGACCCCGCGGACCTCGGGCCACGACTGGATCGTGGCACCGGCCGCCGCGATCCACTCGGCTTTGGACTCTCCGGCCGTGGTGCCGCCGCAGGCGCCTCGCTCGACGCATCCCCATTCCTCGATCACGAGCCCCTTGCGATGCGCTTGCGCGGTCTGGTGCGCACCGTGGAAGATCGAGTCGAAGGCCTCCCAGCCGATCGCGGGATTGCACGCGCCGCGGTTATAGCCATCCGCGCCGAGAAGGTCGCACGTCTTCGGGAGCCAGTCGCCCGGGCCTCCGCGCGCTCCCTGGTACGTGCCACGCATCAGCGTCGCGACGTAGTGGAGCCGACGGACACCGTCGTTCTCGAACGTCGCGCGGACGTGGTCGAAGGCCTCGGCGAAGTCGTGCGCCTTTCCGGCCGGGTCGTTCTCCGGCTCGTGGTTGAAGACGAAGTACGCCTCGCCTCCCCATTCGCGCAGGAGCTTCGCCTGCGCCGCGATCTCCCGGTCGTGCTTGCCCTTCGCGATGTCGCGCCACCTCACCCATGAGCCGTCGAGCCGCTGCGTGTGCCAAGCGATCAGCGGGATGCGTCCGGCCTTCGCGCTCTGCTCGATCGGGCCGTTCACGAGCTTGCGGTCCCACCGGATGTAGTGGCGAGTGAGATCCAGTCGCCGGCCGATCGTGCGCTCGAAGTTCTCCACGGCGCCGATCGAGGTACCGTCTCCGGGATCGACGTAGGCGCCCCACAGGCATCTGGTGTTTCGGATCGCGGTCGGCACGCCGGAGCTTCCGTCTCCGCTCGCTTCGTCCGAAGTGGCGACCTGGTCGGAAACGATCTTGACGGCGGCACCCGTTGCCGCGAGACCCGCCACGCCGAGCCCCGCGTAGGTGAGGAACTTGCGGCGGGAAACGTTCTGCTGCTCGGCCATCCGAGCTAGCTGAAGTACGCGCGGTGCCCGATCTCGCGGTACGCCGCGAGCGAGGTCGCGGCGGCATCGACACGGAACGTGAGCTCCTGGCCGTTGTACTCCGCGCGCGTGTTGGAGTACACGACGGCCTCGATCTCCGTCCACGACGTGATCGTGTCCGCAGCGTCGGAGAGCCACGCCGCGCGAGAGAGCTTGTCGTGCTCTCCGCACGCCTCGCGGCCGACGGAGCCGTACTCCTGGATCACGAGCCGGCGCCCGTGCGTTTTCGCGTACTGATGGGCAGCGATGAAGATGTCCTGGAACGGTTGCCAGCCGTTGAGCGGGTTGCACGCGCCGCGGTTGTAGCCGTCGACGCCGAGGACGTCGCAGCCGGACGGGACCCATGCGGCCGGGCCGCCGCGAGCGCCCTGATAGGTGCCGCGCATCAGCGTCGCGACGTAGCGGAGGTTCGTGGCCCCGACGCCCTCGAACACGGAACGAACGTGGTCGTACGCCGCTTTGAAATCGGCCGCCGTTCCACCGGTCGTGTCGTTCTCCGGCTCGTGGTTGAAGACGAAGTAGGCCTTGTGGGCGAGGTCGCGGAGCGCCCGCCCCTTCTCCTTGAGTTCGGTGTCGTAGACGCCTTTCGCGATGTCGGACCAGAGGATCCACTCGCCGCCCCGCTTCTGGGTGCTCAGGTCGACGAGCGGCATGTGACCCGTATCGGCGCTCCAGCTGATGGGACCGTTCGCGACGTCGCCGTTCCATCGGATGTAGTGGCGCGTGATGTCGACCTTGCGTCCGATCAGGTCCTCGAAGCGCTGGATCGCGACGGTCGTGTCTCCTCCAAGGGGATCCACGTAGGCGCCCCAGCCGCAGTGACCCGAGGCGACCCGGGCGAAAGCCCGCGGAACGGCGGACGGCACGGCCGCGATGGCGGCGCCGCCGATGGCGACGGCTCCGGCGCGCCGGAACAGCTCACGTCTGGTCAGCTCGGTCATGGTCGGTCCTTTCGATTCACCTCACGATACGCGGCTCCCGCCGCGCCGGATGCCGACCGAGGCGAACCGGGCCCTTGTTCCGTGGCCAGACGCGACGGAGGTGGCGAGGACTCCGAGCCGGCGGCTAGCTGAAGTGCGCCCGCGCGCCGACCGCCTTATAGGCGTTCAGCTCCGCGTTCCCGGGCTGGTTCACGCGGAAGTCGACGTCCTTGCCGCGGAAGGCGGCGTCCACGTGCGTGTAGATGACCGCCTTGATCTCCGGCCAGGCCTCGATCTGGTTGCCGGCGTCGGTGAACCACTGCGCCTTCGTCTCCGGCGCCGTCCCTCCGCACGCGTTCGGCGGG
>JBJMLP010000099.1:0-2613 GCA_045805245.1 Actinomycetota bacterium
CGACGGGTCGAACGAGCAGGTAGCGAAGCGTTCCGCCCTGGGCCTCTCCCGCGATCGCGTCTCCGGCGAACAGGCCCGTCGCGAGCGGCAGGAAGAAAGGCTGGATCACCGCGAGACCGGTGAGCGGCGCGAAGAGTCCGTTCCGCACGATCCGCAACAGGAACGGCGGAGCGTCTCCACCCTGCTGCGTCGGCGGCGAGACCTGCACCGCCACCGCGATCAGCACCGGGATCCCTCCGAACGCCGCCGCGAGGAGAACCGTCCGCCACCGGCGGCTCGCCTTCGAGAGCTCAACCCGGAACAGCGGAATCCTCCACGAGCGAGAGGAACACGTCCTCGAGCGTGTCGCGCTCGGGGGCGAGCCCGCTGACCGCGACGCCGGCACGAACGAGGGCGGTGTTCACGGCGGCAGGAGTCGCGGGCGCGTCGAGGCGCAGGCGGAGGACGCCCGGCGCTCGATCGACGACGCGGGCCCCCGGCATGTCCTCGATGACCGACGCCGCCTGCGCCTCGTCGTCGACCTCGAGCCGCACCCGATCGGTACTGCCTCGGAGCTTGGACGGCGTTCCCTCGGCCACGAGCTTGCCGTGCGAGAGGACTCCGACGCGGTCGCACATCGCCTCCACCTCGCTCAGGAGATGGCTGGAGACGAAGACGGTCGTGCCGTCGTCGGCCAGCCGGCGCAGGAGCGTCCGGATCTCCCGCATCCCCTGCGGGTCGAGGCCGTTCGTCGGCTCGTCGAGCACGAGGAGGTCCGGGCGCCCGAGCAGCGCGAGGCCGATGCCGAGGCGCTGGCGCATCCCCTGGCTGTACGCCTTCACTCGCTTGTTCCGCGCGTCGGCGAGGCCGACCTGCTCCATCACCCCGTCCACCCGGCGGAGTCGCGCGTCGCGGTCAGGACGCGAACCCCCGGCTCGCGCGAAGGTGATCAGGTTCCGTCTCCCGGAGAGGTACCGGTAGAAGCCGGGCTCCTCGATCAGCGCTCCGGTCCGAGCGAGCGATTCCAGATGCGCGTGTGTTCCGACGCGCTCGCCGAGGAGCTGGACCTCTCCTCCGCTCGGATGGATGAGGCCGAGCGCCATGCGGATCGTGGTCGTCTTTCCGGCGCCGTTCGGGCCGAGGAATCCGTAGAGCTCCCCCCGTTCGACCGTCAGGTCGAGCCCGTCGACGACCGCGATGTGTCCGTAGCGCTTCGTGAGCCGTTCGGCCCGAAGCGCGTTCACGCGAGCTTGGACGTCGCCGCGTTGAGGTCCTGGAGACCGACCGCGCCCGCGAGGAGCCACGTCGTGCCGCGCGCGCGAACGAGCTCCGCCGAGCCCAGCGGACCTTCGAAGGGCAGGATCGAGTCGAGCTCCTTCGGGGGGTTCGAGACGGGAACGGCAACCACCGTTGCGAACCCGTTGCCGAGCAGCCGCGGTTGGTCGCCCGGGGATGGACGGTCGCTTCCGTCGGACGCGCCGGCGTCCGGCGTTCTCACGACCGACTCGGGTGGGACATCCGCCTGCTTCACCGTGGCGCCAGGAGGCGGTGTGAACCTGAACATCGAGGGATCGATCGGCCCGAAGTCGACGGAGGAGAACCCCGCCTCGATCGCCGGAGCGGCGCTCCCGCGCGGGAACACCTGCACACGGAGCGGCAGCCGAGTTTCCGCGTCGATGGCGACGTCGACACGTCCGATCTTCGTCGACGCGGAGCCCGCGCTCGAGGTCGGCGTCAGCCGCAAGGTGTAGGTGGCACGGCCCGCAACCTCCTGCGGCGCGGCGACGGAGACGTCCGCCGTTCCCGACGCCGCCCGCAGCAGCTCCTTCGCGAGCTGCCCGGGATCGCCGAGCGCAGAGGTCAGGTCCCGCGACACCGCACGGCGCGTCGAGGCGTCGACGGAGGCGTGCACCGCCAGATCCTGATCGGAGCTCCACGTCCACACGTCCGTGGGCGAGCCGACGAAAACGCGCTCGGCGAACGGCAGGAGCTGCGAGACACGGACCCCGCCGGGCGAGCTCCACACCTTGAACCGCTGGTCTCCGAGCACCGACTCGATGCCGGTCGGGCCTCCGTCCATCGACATGGGGATATCGGGAACACCGAGATCGACGTGGCTGGTGACGCTCCCGGAGATGGGGCGACCGGACTCCGCGGCCCGGATCGTCGAGGCGACGAGGTCTTGGGCGGTGACGGCCGGCAGGTCGAGCGAGGGGGCGGTACCGGTCGCGAAGGCGCCCGCGACGCCCAGGCCGGCGACAGCGACTACGACCAGGAGGGCCAGGACGATGGTTCGAGAGCGGCTTCGCGCGTTCATGTCGTCCCTTCTAGCATCCCGCAGATCCCTCTGGTTGGCCCGCGCCGTCTTCGTCGCGCACTCTCCACACCTCCGCCACGTTCACCGCTCCGCCGACGGCCGCCCCAGCAGCACGCCGCCGACGAGCTGCATGGCGGAAAGGCAGATCGGGATCAGCACGAACCAGCGGAATCGTCCGAGGTCGTCGATCACCGCGTAGCCGATGAAGATCGCCGCGAACGCGAACCAGAGCCCGACACGTCCCGTCACGTAGAGCGCGTAGAGCAGGTGGTCGGACGGAGAACCGCTGTCGAGCGGCGTCCGGGACCACTTCCACA
>JBJMLP010000100.1:0-2671 GCA_045805245.1 Actinomycetota bacterium
AAAGGGAGGTTCACGACGACCCAGGTCCCGAGTGATGCCCACGCGAGGTAGATCGCTCCGTCCGGGTCGCGCTCCCGCAACCGTTCGAGCAGAAGCGGGATGACCAGCAACCCGGGAAACAGCTTCGCCGCCGCCCCGAGCCCGAGGAAGACACCCGACCAGACGTTCCGTCTGCGGAGGAACGCGACGATCCCCAGCGTCGCGAACATCACGGCGATCAGGTCCCAGTTGACGAAGGCGTAGATCAGCAGCGTCGGGGCCAGGGCGACATAGAGCGCGCGCCGGCCGACGACCGCGTACGTCGCGACGACCGTCACGAATGCCGCGGCGGCGATCATCGTGGCGTTGGCCGCGAAGAACGTGGAGAAGTCCAAGGCCGTCACCGGGGGCGACGGTCCCTGCCCGCCGCCTCCAACGCCGCCTCCAACGCCGCCTCCCACGCCGCCTCCCACGCCGCCTCCGGGCACGAGCCAGGCCGCGATGCGCATCACGTACATCGTGAGGACGGGGTACTCGTCGCACTCGTAGGCGCTCGGCCGGCAGGAGTCGAGGTACGGGAGCCGCCCGCCGGGAAGCTGCTCACTCGAGTAGAGGGGAACGATGTCGGAGTAGCAGAGGTCCCGGTACTGGCGACCGTCCTGCCACTCTCCGGAGGCGCAGTGCTGCTTGAGCAGGAACCCGACGATCAGGGTGCCCGAGAGACAGAGGAGGACCAGGCCGAGGCCGGTCCGCCTGCTGGGGGCGGCGTGCATCGGGGGATTATGCGGTCTCTAGAAGTCCGAGTCGTTCGCTCCGCCCTCGTTCACCGAAGTCGTGGAACAGGCGTTTCCGGCCCGATCGGTGGAGGACGCGGAGGGCGGCCAGGACATCTTCGTGTTCCCTCCGACCGTATTGACGGCCCCGCTCGCCGTTCCGAGCGTGATCGTGATCGTCGAACCCGATTGCACGATCGACGAAGCCGTTCCCGAAGCTCCGAACGTAACGTTCGCCGCGGTGTAGTTCCCGCTCAGCGCGACGGTGCCGAGGTTCAGCTGCGTGGTGTTCGACGCGTCGAAGACCGTCACGTTGTCGTTGTTCGCGTTGTTGTTGAGGCGGACGACCACCGACGTGGAGCTTCCGGTCCATCCGGAGAGGATGCTGTCCGGATCCATCTGCTCCGAGAACGTGTAGGTGAGGGTGTCACTCTGTTCGGCCTTGCCGGCGGTCGCTCCGTGGTTCGCGGTCTGGACATCCGATCCTGTCGGCACGGTGTTGTCGACCGTGACGGAGAAACCGTTCTGGGTCGCACTGTTGGATGCTCCGTCGGTCGCCGTGATGGAGAAGCTCTTGCTTCCCGCGGAGAGCGGATTGTCGGCCGTCAGCGAGTTGCTTCGGTAGCCGTAGCTCGTGCCGCCGACCGTGAACGACCCCGACGAGAGGTTCGCCGAGTTCTGCCCCGCCGTGATGTTCGTGACGTTGGCGGTCACGGTGGACACGCCGCTCGAGGGATTCCCCGTGTCGCTGACGTTCGCGTAGACGCGGTAGGTCTTGGCCTGCCCGATGAAGCCGCCGACGCCCGCTGAGTGCGCGATCACCGCGCTCGGAACCGTGGGCGGAGTCCAATCCGCCGCGGTGGAGAGCGAGTTGCCGCCGTTCGACGTCGTGGAGGAGAAGGCGGCGTAGGTCACCCCTCCGCTGACGCCCAGCACGAGCCCGACGCCGAGCAGGACGGCGAGGACGTGGATCTCACGCCGTCGCTTCATCGGATTCGCCTTCCTCGGACGTGCGGTCGCCGGTCTCGTCGGTTTTGGGGTCGCTCGGCGCGTCGCTTCCCGGTTCCGGTCGCCAGATGCGGATCAACTCGTACGTGCCGATCAACAGTGCCGGCACGACCACGAGCACGATCCTCCCCAACGGCTGCCGGATGAAGGACAGGACGTAGCCGAGGTGCGGGAGGTGGTACTCGACCTTTCCGATCGTTCCGTCGGCGGAGACTTTCCAACGCTCCACGCCGGTGTTCGCGTCGCCCTTGGTCACGAACGAGACGACCCCCTCGCGCACCACCATGCTCTGGACGCGGTGGGTGATGAGGATCGAGGCATCCTCCGGATCCTTGAACGAGACGATGTCGCCGAGCCTGGCGTCGAGTGGAGAGATCTGCCGCTCTACGATGACGTCGCCGGTGGAGATCGTCGGCTCCATGCTGCCGGAGAGAACCGTCAGGTCGCGGAGACCGAAGGCGTTCGGCAGCGTGACCGACAGGACGATCACGCCGGCGAAGCCGAGGATGCTCCAGCATCCGAGCATCAGCGCGCGCCGCCCGGTCCGGTACCTGCCCGAGCGGGCACGACCGTTCTCCGCGGATGCTTCCTCCACCGAGGACGGGCCGACGTCCTCCTTCCGGAGGACCTCCGGGTTGAGTTCGCGCATCGCGCGCTCCGAGAGCGGCTCGCCCGTGACGGGCTCGGCTGCCGCGCCCGGCACCTCGATGTCGAGCGCTGTCGCCGGCTCCGCCTCGCGTGAACGCGCGAGCGCGACCCGTCCCGTCCGGTGGCGACCTCGGCGCGCGCTCACAGGTTCCTCGCCTCCCAGGTGAAGGAGGCCGTCGAGGAAAGTCCCTGTGCCGCGGCCGTGTTCTGGACCGTGACCACGAACTTGTAGGAGTGCGTATCCGACGTGCTCCACGTTGCGG
>JBJMLP010000101.1:0-8490 GCA_045805245.1 Actinomycetota bacterium
AAACTCTATCACAACAAGAACCACAACCTAAATGACGGTCAGGTTCGCCATCTTCGAAAGATAACAACGGTGTCAGACGCCGATGGATTCCGGTTCCGCCGGCCTCCTGGAGCCGCGCTCGGCTGCCTAGGCTTGTCGAGACTAGTGGTCGCTCTTCCCCGTGAACGTGAAGCGGTCGACCTTGAGGGCCGGCACCCGTGAGGCGGAGAAGAAGAACTCGCTCGCGATCTCCGTCTCCCGTCCGATCATCGAGGTCGCTGAGAGCGCCTCCAGGATCGACTGGGTGAAACGGAAGTTCTTGACGGGGTGCTTCACCTCTCCGTCCTCGATCAGGAACGTGCCGTCACGGGTCATCCCGGTGATCGAGCTCTCCACGGGGTTCACGACGTTCGAGTAGTGGAACCGGGTCACGAGCACCCCGCGCTGCGTCGCGGCGATCATGTCCTCGAGCGAGGCATCGCCCGGCTCGAGGAACACGTTCAGCGGAAAGGCTCCATCGGGGTTCGGCGCGGGAAGCGCGTGGCCGGTCGACTCCCGTCCCGCCTGTTTGGCACTCCGTCGGTCGTGGACGCCGGTGCGGAACACCCCGTTCTCGATCAGCGTCACGCGCTCCTTCGGCGTTCCCTCGAAGTCGAACGGGATGCCGATCGTCTCCGGCGACATCGCGTCGTCGAACATCGTGACGGAGGGGGCCGCGACCTGCTGGCCCTCCTTTCCGGTGAACGGCGAGCGTCCCTCGAGGATGTAGCGGCCGCCGAAGCCGATGAAGGAGAGGAACCCGACGAGCGTGGAGACGGCCGCGGGCTCGAGCACCACCTCGTAAGTTCCGGCGTCGAGGTCCTGCGGGTTCTGCGAGTCGACGGCCTTCTGCGAAGCCCGCCTGCCGACCTCGGCGGGGTCGAGCTCCGCGACGCGCGGTGTGAACGTCTCCGCGAAGCCGTTGCCACCCTCGCCGCCGGTCACGACGGAGGTGACGGAGGCCTGCGACTCCGGGGCCCAGCAGAACTGCCCTTCGCTGTTCGCGAGCCCGATCTCCGCGACGGTCGTCTCGTACGCGCCGGAGGCGACGAAGCCGTCGGGGACCTGCGCGATGACCTCCGCGACCGACGCTGCCTGTTGGTCCGGGGTGAGACTCCCCGTCGCCTCGTCGAAGTTCGAGCTCTCCGGCACCGGCGCTTTCGGCGCGAGGCCCGGGAACAGCGGATCCGGCGTGGAGAAGCGCGCCATCTCCGCCGCGCTTTTCGCCGCGAGGCGAGCGCCCTCCGGAGAGAAGTCGTTCGCCGCGACGACACCGACACGGTTCTCCGACACCACGCGGACGCGCAGGGCCGTGTCCTCGCGCCAGTTGCTCTGGTGGATCGCGGAGGAGGCGAAGCGCGTCAGTCCTCCCCACTCGTGCATGAAGAGGACCTCCACGCCGTCAACGCCGTCGGCATCCGCGATCTCGAGCGCGGCCTCGCTGACGCGGCGAACCTCGTCGGGACCGATCAGGCCGGGCATCGCTACCGGACCCCGATCTGCACGCGATTGAACCGCGCGGGCGCGACTCCGTGGCCGACGCGCGCGACCTGTCCCGGCTGACCCTTACCGCAGTTCGGCGTTCCCCAGAGCGTCCACGCCTCCGGCCCCCCGACCGCGTCGCAGGAGCCCCAGAACTCCGTCGTGATCCCGGTGTAGTTCGGGTTGCGGTACATCTCCTTGAGCTCGCCACCCCGGATCCGCCACGCGACCTCGCAGCCGAACTGGAAGTTCACCCGGTGATCGTCGATCGACCACGACTGGTTCGTGGAGAAGAGGTAACCGTCTTTCGTGTCGCCGACGATGTCCTCGAGCGTTCCCTCCCGAGGCTCGAGATTGATGTTCGTCATGCGGATCAGCGGCAGGTTCGCCCAGCCGTCCGCGCGCATCGCGCCGGTCGACGTCGCTCCGATCACCGGAGCGGTCTCGCGGCTCGAGAGGAAGTTCTGGAAGATGCCGTCGACGAGGATCGGCACGCGCTGCGCCGGCACTCCCTCGTCGTCGTAGGCGAACGTTCCGAGGCCGCCGGGCGTCGTCGCGTCCGCCGTGATCGAGACGAGGTCGCTCGCGTAGCGGAGCTTCCCGCGATCCGAGGGCTTCACGAACGAGGAGCCGGCGTAGGACTCCTCCATGCCGAGGACGCGGTCGAGCTCCACCGGGTGGCCGACCGACTCGTGGACCTGGAGCTCCACCTGGCCGGAGTCGAGCACGACCGTGGTGACCTCGCTCGGGCACTCCTCCGCGGAGAGGAGCTCCACGGCCTCGCGGCCGGTGCGCTCGGCGTTCTCCACGAGCCCGAGCGCGGCGACGTGCTCCCAGCCGGCCGCGGTGAGGTGGCCTCGGAAGGAGTTCGGGAAGCTCCGCCGCTGCATCTCCCCGTCGGCCATCGCTGTCGCCTCGATGCCTCCACCCGAGTTCGTGATCGTCTGCTCGATCGCGGCGCCCTCGCTGGAGGCGAACGCCGTCCGACGCCGGTAGAGATCGATGCCGGCCTCCGCGAAGTCCACGCCCGGGACGTCCTGCATGCGTTTGGAGGCCTCCATCAGGAGCTCGACCTTCTCGGAGAGCGGGACCTCGAACGGGTCGCGCTCCACGGAGCTCGACCACTCGGCGGTGGCCGGCTCCACGTCGGAGAGCCGGATCGGTTCGCGGGGGAGCCGGGAAGCGGCGCGGGCGACCTCGACGGCGAGGCGGGCGGTCTCCGCGATGTCCTCGGAGGTGGTTCGCGCGGTCGCTGCGAAGCCCCAGTAGCCGTCGACGAGGACGCGGATGCCGACGCCGTCGGAGGTGGAGCGGTCGATGCCCTCCATCTCCTGGTTGCGGACGGTGAGGGACTCGGACTCCTCGGTGACGAGGCGCGAGTCGGCGTAGTCGGAGCCCGCGCGCCGGGCGGCTTCGACCGCCTCCTTCGCCGTGTCCAGCACCCGTTCCCCCTCGGAACCGTCGCTCGGCGCCGTGTCCGCGCGAGCGTCGGCAGCCTAGCGCAGCCCTCCGCGAACGACATGGGACGGACGGCGGCGCCGGATGCCATCATGCGGCTTGCGGGACGACGACGTCCGGGAGGGGGAGCTGATGGCGACGTACTTCTCGAACGTCAAGGTGTTCGACGGCCACACGCTGAGGACCAAGGCGGGCGTCCTCGTCGCCGACGGAACGATCTCCTGGGTCGGAGCCCACGCGCGGGCGCCGAAGATCGCGCAGGCCGCCCATCAGGAGGACGGAACCGGTCGCACGCTGATGCCCGGGCTGATCGACGCGCACGTCCACCTCGGAGCGACGGCCGAGGCGGACTTCGAGGCTGCCGCACGCGACATGAACGACGCGCGCACCGCGTTCCAGAACGCGCGGAACGCCCTCCGCTATCTCGAGCGCGGCGTGACGACGGTGCGCGATCTCGGGAGCGTGCACGCCGTCGCATGCGAGACGGCGCGGGCGATCGATGGGGGGCTGATCCCCGGCCCGCGCGTGATCGCGGCGGGGGAGGCGCTCACGATCACCGGCGGCCACGGGCACGGCTTCTTCGCGCGAGAGGTCGACGGCCCGGAGGACCTGCGGCGAGCCGTCCGGGAGCAGATGCGCGCCGGAGCGAGGGCGATCAAGGTGATCGCGACCGGGGGAGTGCTGACGTCCGGCATCTCCGTCGACTTCACGGCGTTCACGCCCGACGAGCTCTCGGCGGCGGTGGACGAGGCGCACTCGTGGGGTTGCGGGATCGCGGCGCACGCGATCGGCGCGCCGGGCATCGAGAACGCCGTGCGGGCGGGAGTCGACTCCATCGAGCACGGGTCGCAGATCACGGCTCCGGTCGCGAAGCTCATGAAGGAGCGCGGAACCTTCCACGTTCCGACGATCTCCGCTCTGCGCGAGATCATCGAGCATCGCGACGAGGTGCCGGACTTCGCCGTCTCGAAGGCGGAGGAGATCGTCGGGCAGGCGCAGGATTCCTTCCGACGCGCGATCCGCGCAGGTGTCCGCCACGCGTGCGGAACCGACGCCGGAACGCCGTTCAACCTCCACGGCAACACCCCGCTCGAGATCGTCCGCATGGTGGAGTGGGGGATGACGGAGCTGAAGGCACTCCAAGCGGCGACGGCGCATGCGGCCGAACTCCTCCGCGTCGAGGCGATCGGCACCGTGGAGGAGGGAAAGGCCGCGGACCTCGTCGTCTACGACGGCGATCCGGCGGAGGAGATCGATCTCATCCTCAAGCCCGCGCTCGTGATGAAGGCCGGGGAGGTCGTTTCGGGGAGCGGCGCGTGACCGACGGCCCGAACGATGGCGCCGAGGATGTGCTCGCGGCGATCGTGGCGGGAGACGCGGACGCGCTCCGTGAGCTGATCGAATCGGATCCGTCGCTCGCGAGCGGCGTGGACGAGGCGGGCGTGTCGGTGCTGCTGCAGGCGAAGTATCGGGGCGAGAACGACCTCGTGGAGATCCTCCGCGCCGCGAAGCCGTCTCTCGACCTGTTCGAGGCGGCGGCGCTCGGGGAGAACCGCCGGGTCGAAGAGCTCTTGGACGCCGAGCCCTACCGCGTGAGTGGTCTCTCCGCCGACGGGTTCTCGCCGCTGCATCTCGCCGTCTTCTTCGCGCATCCTTCGACGGCGCAGCTGCTGCTCGATCGCGACGCGGACGTCAACGCGGAGGCGGACAACTCGAGCCACGTCCGGCCGCTCCACAGCGCGGCGGCGGGCCGGAGCGCGGAGTGCGTGCGCGTCCTCCTCGATGCCGGAGCCGACGTGGACGCGCGCCAGCACGGCGGATATACGCCGCTGATGGAGGCGGCGCTCCAGGGCGACGAGGAGATGGTCCGCGCGCTCCTCGACTCCGGAGCGGATCCCACGCTGACCGACGACGACGGAAGGAACTCGATCGAGTTCGCGCGAGCGGAGGGGCACTCCGGCGCCGCCGAGCTGCTGGATGCTGCGGCAGGCCCCTAGGCGAACGCGTACGTCTGCGCTTCGGAGTTGCAGGGGTTGCCGCGGCCGTAGGTGATCCGTCGTTCCGTCACGTCGGCGACGCACCAGAAGACGGTCTTGACCGTTCCGTCGTTGCGTTCGGGGTGGCGGCAGATCGCATCCGGCTCCGTCGCGTGATCGGAGAGCATCCCTCGGAGCGACGTCTCGGTGATCGAGCCTTCCTCCGCGGCGTCGAGGAGCTCGTTCGCGCGGACGTACCGCACGTTCGAGTGTGGCGCATAGGCGGGATCTCCCTCGAACGGAACCATCCGGTCGCAGACGTAGTTGTTCGTGTGCGCGAAGGTTCCGCGGTCGTTCGGTCCGGTGACCTCGGCGTCCGTGGCGGAACCCTCCAGGTTCACCGCGCCGCCGTCGGAGCTCGCGAGCACCTGGTTGTACGACGACGCGCGATCGGAACGGAGCCCCTCCCGGAGCGCTTCACCGAGCGAGGACTGACGGAGCATCGAGGTGAACTGCGGACCGCGAGGGATGCCGAGCCGCTCGTCGTTCGGGGAGAGCTCGTTGCCGGTGAAGGAGACGCCGGCGGAGTTCCAGCCGACGCTCGCGCCGAGATCGCCGCCGATCGTGAACACGACGGGGTCGCCGGGAACGTTCCACTCGATCGCGATCAGGTGGTTCTCCGCTCCGGGCGAGAGGTCGTTGTTGTGCGCCACGAGCACGTGGCCGTTCGCCGTCGCCGGCGGAACGGCGACGAGGTCGCTGCACCGTCCGATTGCGGCCGTCTCCGCCGGCCGCGCCGCCGTTCGGGGCGGGTACCAGATCTCCTCGATCGCGGTCGCGAAGAGGTCGATCAGCGGAACGCCCGCGGCCTCCGCGGCGCCCTCGTAGCGCTCCGCGAGCCACGGAAGCGCGGCCGCGGTCACCTCCCAGTAGGACCGTGCGAGGTCCAGCTGTTGTTCGCGCGTGCGACCCTCCGGCAGCTCGGCGTCGAACTCGAGGGAAGCCCGGATGTCCTCGGCGCAGGCTCCTCCGACCTGCCGTCCGACCTCCCGGTTCGTGCCCGAGACGCGCAAGAAAGGGATCGGTGCCGGAAGCTCGCTCACGCGTTCGACGCTAGCACACGCCTGACCTGCGTCCTTGTGAGTGGTCCCATGCGCGGTTGGACATTTTCGGCCCTGTTGCGGGAGGATGCACCCCTCGAAAGGCCTAGGTCGAAAGAGCTGCCTCGAGCGGCCGGAGGAACTTCCATGCGAAGCAAGCTGGGCGCGGTCGCGGTGGCGTTCGCCGTGGTCCTCCTCGCACCGGGGGTGGCGCAAGCCGCCAACAAGCCCGTCGCGGGGTCGGCGAAGGGGAAGGACGTCCTCGTGATCGTGCCGGGGGTGGCGACCTGCGTCTCCCCGCCCGCACAGTCGACGGACAACTTCTGCAAGTGGAACGTCCACGGGACGTATGAGACGGGCGGCCCGTACCTCGGCAGCGGCAAGTTCTCCGGCCGCGTGACGTTGAACTTCGCCCGGTACGCGGCGAACCCGGACTACGGAGAGAGCTGCTTCTACAACTTCACCGGCGTGATCAAGTTCACGAACGCCACGGGAACGCTTCGTACCGTCGTCGACCGGACGTCGAGCTTCGTCTGCGACGACGCGAGCGGCACCCAGCGCGACACGCATCTGGTCCTGACGATCCCGCCGGGCGGCCACGTCGGCGGATATTCGAACGTATCCGGCGGCTCGATCGGCTGGGAGGGCACGTGGGCCCAGGTGAGCTCCACCGAGTACTCGGACTCCGCCACGTTCGGCGGCGTCGTGCAGACCGCATAGGAGGTGCCTCCAGGCGCAGTCGGAAGCCCCGGAAAGAGTTGTCCGAACGAGAGGAGAGAACCGGATGAGGAAGTCGCACAAGCGGTTCGCCGTGGTGTTCACCGCGGCGGCGCTGGTTGCCGTTCTGGGCGCCACGATGGCGCTCGCCGGCGAGCAGACGAACGGCAACGGAAAGACGAGCTCCGGTTTCACGCTGGGCTTCAACGCCAAGGCGGACCTGACCGGGTCCTTCGAGTACCAGCCGACCGACGTGAACGGCACCAGCTACAACATCCACTGCAACGACTACACGCGGTACGTCCAGACGACGACGCCGAACGGCCTGTACCCGAAGAGCATCGTGAACTCCACGTTCTGCACGGACGCGAACGGCGTTCGCTACTACGTCCACGCGGAGTTCGTGGACCGCGGGGAGCCGGGCACCCGCGACAGCGCGTGTATCACGGTCAAGCTCTACCCGGGCCGGACGAACGCGGTGCTGATCAAGGACTGCGGAACGATCCAGAACGGAAACATCCAGATCCATCCGACGAACAGCCCGGCTGACGCCGAGATGGTGGCGACGCCCACCGCCTGATCGTCGAGCTTCACGCGGACGGCCCCCGGGAGGACCTCTCCCGGGGGCCGTCGCATCTCCTAAGCGGGCGGCTCCCCGAGTCGGAGCGCCTCCGCGGCCGGGAGCTTTCCGTCGGTCCACGCCTCGCTCGCGGTTCCGGCGAGCGGGTGCCAGCGGGGATCGGATCGGATCGCGCCGAGCGCGTCCGCGCCTCCGCTCGCGCACGCGATCCAGCTGGAGGGAAACACCCCTGCGAGCAGCCGGGGAACGCTGGGCTCGAGGTCGTTCCGCGCGTAGCACGTCGCGCCCGCGGCCGACGCGGCATCCGCGACGTGCGGCTGGAGATCCAGCGCGCCGAGCGTGACGTCGAAGGCGAGCGCGCCGCCGGAGGCGAGCTTCGAGACGTACAGCCGCATCGCCTCCGTCGTGAAGAGAGTCGGATCCGGCTGCGGACCGTTCCCGGCGCGGACCACGATGACGCCGAAGCTGTGGTCGGGCGCCCGTTCGAGCGACTGCCCCTCGATGCCGAGGCGCACCGACGAGGCCGGCGGACAATCATGGAGATACGTGAACCGCGCCGGGTCCTCCGCCGCGGAGACGATGCCGGGATCCCGCTCGAAGAAGCTCCATTGCTCGTTGCTCGAGCCGTAGCACGCGAGCGAGCCCGTCCGAAGACCGAGAACGGCGACCTTCGACGCGTTCGTCGCGCCCGCGGTTGCGAAGATCTGGCCGGCGGGGCCGCTCCGCGACTCGTAGCCGAGGATCGCGGTCGTGTTCTTCCCCGTGTTCTGCTCGCCCAGGATCTCGCCGTCGGTGAGGAGCGCATGGGTGTTGGCGACCGGGTCCGCCTGGATGCGGTCGACGGCGAAGAAGGAGCGTTCCGCGAAGAGCTCCGGGAGCTGGGACCCGAGCGGTAGCGACGCGATCAGGAGCACGACCGTGACCGCGACGCCGAAGCGGACCGGCCACCGCCGGACGGAGAGCGCGAGCAGCGCTCCGAACACGAAGACGAGATCCGTGACGACGTCGAGGTCTCCCGAGGAGTAGGTGATCGCCCACCGATTCAGCCCTCGGGAGACCGCGAGCAGCAGGAGGCCGAGCCCGACCGGGAGGCCCACGTCGAGGAGGGGAGAGAACGTCGCATGCTCGTCGCTCTCCGGCGCCCGTCTCGCGAGCGCGA
>JBJMLP010000102.1:0-3598 GCA_045805245.1 Actinomycetota bacterium
AAAGAGACGGGCCCGCCGAAGCGGGCCCTTTCCGTTTTCGCTCGTGGTCCTCGCTTACCCCGTCAGGCGAACGTTCGCCGCCTGGGGGCCCTTCTCGCCCGAGGTCACCTCGAACTCGACGGTCTGGCCCTCCTCCAGGTTGCGATAGCCCTCGCCCTGGATGGCGCTGAAGTGAACGAAGACGTCCGGACCGCCCTCCTGGGAGATGAAGCCGTACCCCTTCTCGGAGCTGAACCACTTCACAACACCGGTTGCCACAAGCAATCCCCTCCTTCCTTGGCCGAGCAGGGATGGGAGACCCTCCCGTCGGCCGCCGGCGCAACTGCCGGCGAGGGAACTGCTCTGAAGCGAACTTCCGATGCTGGAACCCTCGGCGCGGACCATAGCAAATCTCTTTGCGGCGTACTAGTCGCCTTTTCGTGCCTGCCACCAGGGGAAATGGGATGTGCCGGCCGAGGGTCCTAGCCCCCGCCGGAGGCGTCCTGGGACCCGGCCGCGGGGAGCGTGAACGAGACCACGGCACCGACGCCCTCCGCGCCCGGAGAGGCCGAATCCATCCAGACCCGGCCGCCGTGGAGCAGGACCAGCTCCTTCACGACCGCGAGCCCGAGGCCCGCGCCGGGACCCGTCCGCTCCACTCGGTAGAAGCGGTCGAAGATCCGCTCGCGGTCGGACTCGGGAACGCCCGGGCCCTCGTCCCGGACCCAGAGCCGCACCGTTTTCTCGTCCTCGATGGTCCAGCCCACCTCGATCGTGCTTCCGCCGGGCGCGAACTTCCCGGCGTTCATCACGAGGTTTCCGAGGATCCTCTCGAACGCGTACGGCTCGGTGAGGACCCGGACGTCGCTCTCCCCGCGCGTGCGGACGACGTGACTCGCGATCTGCCCGCCGAGGTTCCCGAGGACGCGCGCCACGAGGGGCTCCACCTCGATCGGCCGGAGCTCGATCGAGAACTCACCCAGCTGGAGCCGGGAGAAGTCGAGGACCTGGCCGATCATGTGCGACATCGCCTGCGCGTTGAGCTCGACCCGCTCGAGGAGCTCTCCACGGAGCTGGCTCGGAAGCGTGTCCCACCGCGTTCGAAGCGTCTGGGCGAAGCCGAGGATCGCGGTGAGCGGGCGTCGCATCTCGTGGCTCACCGTCGCCACGAGCTCGGACTTCAGGCGGTCCTGGTCCTCCGCGTCCGGGTCGGGATGCGAGAGGCTCATGAGCGGGGAGCGTACCTCCAAGACGGGGAAAGATTCCGAGGAAGGATGGGCTCACGGCGACGGACGCCGGAGCGACGGCCAGAGTTGCGGTCAGGGCCCGTTTTTGCCGGATATCCTTCGGCAAAGGGGGCGTTCAGCCGAACGGATCGGGGGGTATACTCCAGATGTCCCCCCATCCATCCGATTCCCTGTGTCGAGAAGAGGCAGAGGAGCGCAGCCATGAGCGAGGACATCCAGCAGCCGGAGCACACCCGTCCGGGACACCGCGACTCCAAGGCCCAGGCCTCGGAGCAGCCGTTCGTGTATCCCCTCCAGCGCGAGTTCGTGGAGCCCGACTGGCGCAGGCTCCCCGGCTACGCCGACGTCACTCCGGAGGAATGGCGGAGCGCCCAGTGGCAGCGCGCGCACTCGGTGAAGAACCTGACGGAGTTCAAGAAGGCGCTCGGCAACTTCCTCTCCGACGACCTGTACGAGGACATCCGTCGCGACCAGGAGCAGCGCGCGACGATGTCGATGCTGATCCCTCCGCAGATGATCAACACGATGAACGAGCACGACCTGGCGGACGACCCGGTCATGCACTACATGGCGCCGAAGCTCTCCGACCGCCGCACGGACTGGCCGAGCCACCCGATGGCGAGCCGCGACTCCCTCCACGAGGCGGACATGTGGGCCGTCGAAGGCCTCACGCACCGGTATCCGACGAAGGTGCTGGCGGAACTGATCCCGACCTGTCCGCAGTACTGCGGCCACTGCACGCGCATGGACCTCGTCGGAAACGACACGGCGCAGATCCTCAAGTACAAGTTCGAGATCAAGCAGAACGAGCGCTGGGACCTGATGATCGACTACCTGAAGAAGACGCCGTCGGTCCGCGACGTCGTCGTCTCCGGCGGCGACATGGCGAACGTGCCGATCAAGCGCCTCGAGGACTTCGTGATGAAGCTCCTCGACATCGAGAACATCCGGGACATCCGGCTCGCGACGAAGGGCCTGATGGGCATCCCGCAGCACTTCCTCCAGGACGACGTGCGAGCCGCCGCGGAGCGGATGGCCAAGCGCGCCCGCGAGCGAGGCGTCGACATCGCCCTTCACACCCACGTCAACGCCGCGCAGCAGGTGACGCCCCTCGTCGCCGACGCGGTCCGCGTGTTCCTCGATGCGGGCTTCCGCGACGTGCGGAACCAGGGAGTGCTCCTTCGGGGCGTGAACACGACTCCGAACCAGCTCCTCGAGCTGTGCTTCACGCTTCTCGATCACGCGAAGGTGATGCCGTACTACTTCTACATGTGCGACATGATCCCGAACTCCGAGCACTGGAGGACGTCGGTGTGGGAGTCGCAGCAGCTCCAGCACGCGATCATGGGATATCTCCCCGGCTTCGCGACCGCCCGCGTGGTGTGCGACGTGCCGTTCGTCGGCAAGCGCTGGGTCCACCAGCTGGAGGACTACGACCGCGAGAAGGGCATCTCCTACTGGACGAAGAACTACCGGACGGGGATCGAGTTCGACGACCCGGACTCCCTCACGCGGCAGTATCCGTACTACGACCCGATCTACACGCTCCCGGAGGCGGGACAGGAGTACTGGCGCGAGTACACGAAGGGCGACCGCGAGCTCGCCACCGTCTGAGGATCGCTACCCGTACGGCACGCCGTAGTGCTTGATGTCGTACGAGCCGGGGTGGAGGTCCGCGAGCGTCGTTCCGTAAGGACAGTCCTTCCGCAACGGGAGGATGACCTTGTCGAGATGCGGCGGACTCGAGAAGTCGAATGCCCCGGTGAGCGCATCAGCGTTGGCGTCCCGCTCGCTTAACGGCTGCAACCCCCAGTTGTGCTCGATGAACGCGAGCACCGACGAGAAGTCGTACGTGTGGTGGTCGATCGATCCGCCGTCGGCGGAGCTTCCCTGTCGTGTGTAGGGGGAGATGATCAGCGCCGGCGTCCGAGGCCCGTAGCCCATGATGTCGACGTGCGGTGGCGCGACCGGATCGTAGAAGCCACCGAAGTCGTCCCAGACGACGATGATCGCGGTGCTCGCCCAATAGTCGCTCTTCATGACCGCGTTGATCTGTTCGACGGTCCAGTTCTCCCCCGCGCACACGCTGACCGGGTCGGCCTTCGCGTCTCCCGGGTGCTCGTTGTAGGCCTCCGGCGGGATCAACCACGAGACCGACGGCAGCTGCTCGTGGTGGATGTCCTTGATGAAGCTCTCCGGCGTGTCGACGTTCCGCCACTCCGGCCCGAACCGCACGTGGCGGATCGCCTGGAGCGCGTTCTGCCACTGGTTGACGTTCGCGTAGTACTTCCACGAGACGCCGGCCTTCGTCAGCTCGTCCGGCAGCACCGGGATGTCGATGCAGGCCTGGATCTCCTCCCAGTACTGCGCGA
>JBJMLP010000103.1:0-7322 GCA_045805245.1 Actinomycetota bacterium
AGTTCCCGCCGGTACCGCCACTCCCGCCGCTGGTCGTTCCGGCGGAGGCGGAGCTCCCCGATCCGCCGGAGCTGCTGCCCGACGATGGAGAGTCCGAACTTCCGCATGCGGCGGCGAGCAGCGTCAGCGCCGCGGCCGCCACAACCACCCTATTCCTCCAACGTCCAGTCACGTCGTGCCTCCTAGGTTTTCGCGCGGGGATCCGCTCCCGCGCCCGCAAGTACTACGGGCCGGCAAGGAGTCCGGCCTTCGAAACCCTCTCGTCTGACCCTACGCCCGCAAGGAGCGTTTCGCTCCGCGGCCCGTCGCGCGGCAGTTGCGCTGGAGTGTCACACCCCTCTGCTAGCCTGGCCGTGATGGCCCCGACCCCTCGCGTTCCTCGAGAGCGCACGGAGGAGATCGAGCGCGCCACTCTCTCCGAACGCGCGACGCTCTCCGCGGAAACCAAGGGACGGGAACGTGCCGAGGCACCCGACCCGCTGCGCGCGGCGTTCCAACGCGACCGCGATCGGATCGTCCACGCCAAGGCCTTCCGCAGGCTCAAACACAAGACCCAGGTCTTCCTCTCCCCGGAGGGTGATCACTACCGCGTACGCCTGACGCATACGCTGGAGGTCTCACAGATCGCGCGGACGGTCGCACGGGCGCTCCGGCTGAACGAGGATCTGACCGAGGCGATCGCGCTCGGCCACGACCTCGGCCACACGCCGTTCGGCCATCTCGGAGAGCAGGCGCTGTCGCCGTTCCTCGGGCGGCCGTTCAAGCACAACGAGCAATCGCTCCGGATCGTCGAGCACCTGGAGAACGACGGCGAGGGCCTGAATCTCTGCTGGGAGGTTCGAGACGGCATCGTGAACCACACCTGGTCGATGCCGCCGCCTTCCACGCCGGAGGCGCAGATCGTCCGGTTCGCCGACCGCATCGCCTACGTGAACCACGACGTCGACGATGCGATCCGAGCCGGTATCCTCGCGCCGGAGGAGCTGCCGCGGGAGGCGACCGGCGTCCTCGGCGCGGAGCACCGTGACCGCGTCAACACCCTCGTCACCGACCTCGTCTCCAACAGCGAGGACTCCGCGGAGGTCCGGCTCTCCGACGACGTCTTCCGGGCCCTCGACGTCATGCGCGACTTCATGTTCGAGTCCGTCTACCTGCGGGCGGAGGCCCACACGGAGCAGGACAAGGCGATCGCCCTCGTCCGGGCGCTCTTCTCCCACTACCTCGAGCATCCAGACGAGGTGCCTCCGGAGTACCATCGGGCTCCGGGAGACACGCCGACTCGCATCGCCGACTACATCGCCGGCATGACCGATCGGTACGCGCTCCGGACCTACGAGGAGATCTTCCTTCCCCAGGGCTGGCTCGGCTGAAGGTGCCGTAGCCTCTAGGCGGGAAGGGCACGAAGTGGCGGGAAGGATCCGGCAGGAGGACATCGAGGCCGTCCGCGAGCGGACGGACCTGGCGAAGCTCGTCGGCCAGTACCTGTCGCTCAAGAAAGCGGGTCACGACTCTCTGGTCGGTGTCTGTCCTTTCCACACCGAGAAGACACCGTCGTTCTCCGTCTCGCCCTCGAAGCAGGTCTACTACTGCTTCGGCTGCGGAGCGGGCGGGGACGCGGTTCGTTTCCTCCGCGAGGTTGAGCACCTCGACTTCCGCGAGACGATCGAGCGGCTCGCGAAGGACGCGGGCGTTCAGCTCCGCTACGAGGGTGAGTCGCCTGCGGAGCGGCGCGCGGCTTCGCGAAGAGCCTCTCTCCACAAGGCGAACGACGAGGCCTTCGCGCTGTATCACTCCGCGCTGATGGAGGCGCCAGAGGCGGAGGGCGCCCGGACGTATCTGAAGGAGCGGGGGATCGACCCGCAGACCGCCGAACGCTTCGAGATCGGGTACGCCCCGGTCCAGCCGGATTTCCTGCTTCGCCGGCTCGCGCCGCGCTACTCGCCGGAGCTGCTCCTCGAGGCCGGGCTCGTGTTGCGCGACGCGGGCGGAAACGTTCGCGACCGGTTCCGCGGCCGGATCGCGTTCCCGGTGCGGGACCTCTCCGGACGCGGGGTCGGCATCGGCGCGCGGATCCTGCCGCGCGACGACGGCCGTTCGGACGACGGTCCCAAGTACCTGAACTCTCCGGAGACGCCGGTCTACAAGAAAGGAGAGGTCCTCTATCACCTCGACGCCGCCAAGCCTGCGATCACGCGGAGCGGCGAAGCGTTCGTGGTGGAGGGCTACACCGACGTCATCGCGCTGGCGCGAGCAGGGCTCGACTCCGGCGTGGCCACGTGCGGCACGGCGCTGGGGGAGGGGCATTTCCGTCTGCTCAGCAGGTTCGCGCAGCGGGTCGTGCTGGCGTTCGACTCCGACGAGGCCGGCGCCCGCGCCGCCGAGCGAGCGTTCGCGTTCCACGAGAACTTCGCGCTGCAGGCCGTCGTCCTGGTGCTGCCCGATGGACTCGATCCGGCGGACTTCGTGCAGCAGCGAGGGCCGGAGACACTCCAGGAGCTCGCCGCCCAGGCGCGCCCCCTCGTGGACTTCATGATCCGTCGGAGCGTCGGGCGGTTCGACACCTCCACGGTGGAGGGCCAGACCCAGGCGGTGCAGGCCTCCGTTCCGATCGTGGAGGGGCTCTCCGATCCGGTCCGGCAGCGCGAGTACGCTCACCTGCTCGCCGAGCTCGCGGGCGTCGACGAGAGTTCGGTCCTCCTCACGCTGGAGCGCAAGCTCGCGGGAAAGCCCGTGGAGGTCGCCCAGGCCCTCAAGCGGGTCTCGGTGAACGAGCGGGTGGAGCGGGAGATGCTCCGTCTGCTCGCTCGCGATACGAGTATCTTCGAGGGGTTCGTGGGCAAGCTCTCCGAAGATCATTTCCAATCGGCGCAGAATCGCCGCCTCTTCGGTCTCCTCGTCGAGGCGAAGGGCGACGTGCGTTCTTTGATCGCCGACGCCGACGACGAGAAGACCCGCCGGCTGCTTTCCGCGCTCACTCTCGAGATGCTCGACGGAGAACCGACCGAGCGGTATGCGGAACAGCTCTGGTACCGGCTGCAGGAGTTCCTGCTGCAGCGGCGGAGCGCGTCGATGCGTTCACGGCTCCAGAAGCTGAACCCGCAGACCGATGATGGATATGACGCCCTGTTCTCCGAGCTGATCTCCCTCGACGGAGAGCTCCGCCGGCTCAAGGAGCAGGCGGAGGGTCAGTCGAACGGGTTCCAGCAAAAGTAGGAGTCGCCGTGCCAACCGTCTCGTACACTCTCGGGCGTCCTCTCCCGGAACGAGGAGCTTGAATGACCGAAGCCGCCCGTGATCTGGGTTTGGAAGACGCGAAGGAAGCCATCACCGCCCGCGGACGTGAGCGCGGATTCGTCACCTCAGAAGACCTCCTGGACAGCGTTCCGGTCGAGGACTTCACCCCCGAGCAGGTCGAGGAGTTCCTGACGCAGGTCGAGGAGCATCTCCGCGGCGAGGGCATCGAGGTGATCGAGGTCCCCGGAGACGATCTCGCGGAGGCCGCGACCCCGCAGCGCGACGACGACATCCTCAAGGCGCCGACGAACGATCCGGTGCGGATGTACCTCAAGGAGATCGGGAAGGTCCCGCTCCTCACCGCGCCACAGGAGGTCGACCTCGCCCGGCGGATCGAGGCAGGGGAGTTCGCGACCGAGCTCCGCGAGCTCGTGGACCAGGACGACCGCATCGACTCGAAGAAGTTTCGCCTGGTCGTCGACTCCGTCATCGCGATTCGCGACCACCAGACGGAGAAGTTCGGCAAGGTCGAGGGCATCGGCCGCGCCCGGATCACGAAGTCCTACCGCACGAAGACGCGCGAGGAGCTCGACGACTTCCTCCGCCGCGTCGAGCGTGACGGACAGCTCGCGAAGCGCAAGCTCATCGAGGCCAACCTCCGGTTGGTCGTGTCGATCGCGAAGCGCTACGTCGGCCGCGGGATGCTGTTCCTGGACCTGATCCAGGAGGGCAACCTCGGACTGATCCGCGCTGTGGAGAAGTTCGCGTACTCGAAGGGGTTCAAGTTCTCCACGTACGCGACGTGGTGGATCCGTCAGGCCATCACGCGCGCGATCGCGGACCAGGCGCGCACGATCCGCATCCCCGTGCACATGGTCGAGACGATCAACAAGCTGGTCCGCGTCCAGCGCCAGCTGCTGCAGGACCTCGGCCGGGAACCGCTCCCCGAGGAGATCGGCAAGCAGATGGGCATCCCCGCGGAGAAGGTCCGGGAGATCCTGAAGGTCTCCCAGGAGCCGGTCTCGTTGGAGACGCCGATCGGCGAGGAGGAGGATTCCCACCTCGGCGACTTCATCGAGGACTCCGACGCGGTCGTGCCGGTGGACGCGGCATCGTTCATCCTGCTGCAGGAGCAGCTCGACTCCGTTCTGCACACGCTGAACGAGCGGGAGAAGAGCGTGATCCAGCTTCGGTTCGGGCTGCTGGACGGCCATCCGCGCACACTCGAGGAAGTGGGACGCGAGTTCGGCGTCACGCGCGAGCGCATCCGCCAGATCGAGTCGAAGACGCTCTCGAAGCTCCGGCACCCGTCACGTTCGCAGAAGCTCCGCGACTACCTGGAGTAGCCGCCGCCGCGGTCGCGCGGTTGACATGGGAAGCAACCCCCTGCGACCATCGCGCGGCCTCCGCGGAAAGGCGCGATGCTCGCCAAACGAACCTTGACGATGGTCCTCTGCGCCGCCGTCGTCGCCGGCGTCGTCGGTTCCGGCAGCGCCGGGGCCTCCGTCGGGGAGGCGCCGATCTTCTCGACGTCGTGGGGCGGCGCGGGATCGGATCCCGGACTGTTCAACGGACCCGCGGCGCTCGCGCTCGACTCGGCCGGGAACGTCTACGTCGACGACTCGCTGAACGACCGCGTCCAGGTGTTCGATCCCGACGGCAACTTCCTGCGGCAGTGGGGCGAGCCCGGCACCGGGAACGGACAGTTCGACGAGCTCTACGGCATCGCGATCGACGGCTCAGACAACGTCTACGTCACCGATTATCAGAACACCCGGGTGCAGAAGTTCGACACCGCCGGGAACTTCATCACCTCGTGGGGAACGACCGGCAAGGAGCCGGGGCAGTTCTACAAGCCGGAGGCCATCACGACCGACGCCGACGGCAACGTCTACGTCTCCGACACCGGGAACTTCCGGGTGGAGAAGTTCGACGCCGACGGCAACTACCTGATGACGTTCGGGACCCGCGGAACGGGACCGGGCCAGCTGCGCCACCCGGAGGGCGTGGCGGTCGACCCGGACGGGAACCTCTATGTGACCGACCCCGGAAACTTCCGGGTCCAGGAGTTCGACGCCTCGGGCAACTTCATCCGGATGTGGGGAACCGAAGGGACCGATCCCGGACAGTTCGGGCGGCCCGACGAGGGGCTCGCGCGCGACGCGCTCGGCAACATCTACGTCACGGACACGTCCAACGACCGGGTGCAGAAGTTCGATCCGGAGGGGAATCTCCTCGCGACCTGGGGCGTCACCGGTACCGGCGACGGGCAGTTCGACTTCCCCTACGGCATCGCGATCGCGCCGGACGGAGACGTCTATGTCTCGGATCTCCTCGGTGAGCGGGTCCAACGCTTCGCGCAGGTCCGCAGGCCCCATCCGCTCATCCGGCGCGCGGGCATCGGCGTCCCGTTCGTCGGCGACGACGTCTACAGCGAGACCGCCGCCGGACAGACGCGCTCGCGCCAAGTGAGCCCGGGGGAGCGGAGTCAGTTCGTGGTCGAGCTCCAGAACGACGGGAGCTTCCTCGACGGCGCCGGCCTGCGCGGTTGCGGCGGCACCTCCGCGTTCACCGTCCGGTACGGGAACGGAGCGACGCCGATCACCGCCGCCGTGGTCGGTGGCACCTACGAGACGGACGAGGTCGCGCCCGGAACCGCGGGAACCATCAAGGTCGCGATCACCGCCGCGCCCGACGCGCCGACCGGAGCGACGCTTCGATGCGAGTTCGCCGCGAGCTCCGCCGTCGACCCGACGAAGCAGGACGTCGTCGTCGCCAAGCTCACCGTCACCTGATCGATGCAACAGAAGAGGGCCGGTCGCGTCGACCGGCCCTCCACTTGCATCGAGTTGATCTCTTCGTCAGCTCCGGGCGGAGGAGTAGTTCCGAACCCGGTGCATCGCGGACATGCTGGCGGCGGCGGCGAGCCCCGCGAGCTTGCGACCACTGCCGGCGTCCGTGTCCGAGCCCATCTCGTAGGACGCCTCGGCCCTGCGCTGTGCGGCCTTGCCGAGCTGGTAGCCCACGACGAACCCGACGAGGATCAGCAATACGGCCTTCATGCGTGCTCCTTCCCGTGCGGTCGGGCGCAAGACTACCGGCTTGTCTCCGGCCCGGGAACCCCCCGTTGGTAGACTCGCCACACCTTCCGGGGTAGCTCAATTGGCAGAGCGGCGGACTGTTAATCCGTAGGTTGTGGGTTCGAGTCCCACCCCCGGAGCATCTGCCTCAACCGTTGTTAGCTCTCGTCAAGGAGTTGGCCGGGCTTTCGCCCACCTCTTGAGCAGCTGTCACTTATGCCAGGACGCGGTACAGAGCGTTGACGATGAGCCAACGCTCGCCGAATCGGGCCAGTATGCAGGTACTCCGTGAATGGTTCCGACTGAACAACCACCGACGCGATCGTGTCTGACACATCGCAGACCGTGACGTGCTGCGACGGTTCGAACGTAGTTCCTTCGCCCGTCGCGGTGTCCTCGACCAATGCTTCCATCGGGTCCTCGTGGAGGACGAGCGAATCCGTCTCCGGTGAGCGGTGGCACCGCTTCGCGAGGTGTGGGTGAAGCACGGCGCGCATCCGCTTGCCGTCGCCAGCGAACCAGGCTTGGAAGTATTCGGCCGCTACCGCCGCGACCGCGGCTTCCTCCTGCGTCCTGTGATCCGACTCGGTTGCCATCTGCGCCCCCTCGCTTTCCGATTCCGTCACGCCGGCGACGTGGCATCGCGGCTGTGACGGCCTTGTGGGCTTCCGGATAGAGCGCAGGGAGGCTACACCAGTCGTGCGTTCGCCGAGCGCGAGCGGGACGATGTCGTCCGCCGGTCGGCAACTGCACCAGGATCATTTCCAACCGGCGACGCGCCCGGCTTGCTCGATCCATCTGTGGATCTCGGGAGTCTCCGCCTCTTCGAGGGTCGTCAGCTTGACGTAGCGGCTCCGATCGGTGGCTCCAAGAGGCGGAGCAGGGTCGAAATCCTCGCCGCCCAAGAAAACCACGTTCACCGAAACGGCATAGGCAGCCATCTGGATGATCCATCCGAGCTCCGGCTTCCCGTAGAACGCGTTCTTCCACGTTGATCGCGTATCGAAG
>JBJMLP010000104.1:0-4544 GCA_045805245.1 Actinomycetota bacterium
CGCAGGTTGACGGCCAGCGCCACCAGGTGCTGCTGGGCGCCGTCGTGGAGGTTCCGCTCGATCTTGCGCCGTTCCTCATCCTGGGCGGCCACGAGGCGGCGGCGGGAAGCGCGAAGCTCCTCGACGTTTGCCAGCAGCTCGGCGGTCAGCCGCGCGTTCCGGAGCACCAGTCCCGCCTGCGCGGCGAGGTCTTCCACCAGCTTGTCCTCGGTCGGCGAGAGCGGCTCGCTGCGCGGCTTCTCCAGAACGATCGCGCCGAGGAGCTCGGCGCCGTGCCGCACCGCCACCCCTCGCGTGACGTCCCCGAACGCCGGGAGCTCTTCTCCAGCGACGGCAACGGCCGTCGACGCTTCAGTGTCGGCGGGCCACGTCGCGCCGGGCCGGAGCTCCTCTCCCACGCGCAGCCAGACCTCCACGCGGATCGCGCCGGTGCCCTCCGCGACGATCGCGGCCATGCGCTGGAGCACGTCGTCGACGCCGTAGGTGCCTCCCATCCGCTCCGCGAACTCCGAGAGCGCCTGGTACGGCGTCGCGCGGTCGCCGTAGACGAGGCGGTTCGCGAGCCGCTGCGCGCGCCTCCGGAGCGGCTGGAACAGCAACGCGACGACGACCGCGGCGGCGACGGTCAGGACCGAGTTGCCGCCCTTGCCGACGACGGCTCCGACTCCGGCGACGACACCGACGTAGACGGCGGTCAGTCCTCCGGCGAGAAGGGCGTACACGAGCGTTCGATTGATGATCACGTCGATCTCGAACAGGCCGTACTTCAAGATCGCGATCGCGATCGCCGACGGAACTCCGAAGAACACGATCAATGCGGTCGCTGTCAGGAAGACGTCGGCCGCGATGGAGCTGTCGCACCTGCAGACGACCAGCGTGGCGAGAGCAGCGCCAAGGCACAGAAAGATCCCCCCGGCGACGAACGCGAGCCACTTGATCTGCTGTCGAGCCTCCCGTGCTCCGCGGCGGTAGCGCAGAACGAGCGAGACGAATCCCGAGACCGTGAACAGCGAGACGACCCATGCGGCCCCAACGAGTAACGTCGGAACGAGCGCACCCGAGATCCCGAGCGGATTCCGATACGCGACGGAAAGCCCGTCGGGCGCCGCGAGTCGGATCGGCGCAGGAACGAAGACGAACCCGATCGCGGTCACCGTTGCCGCGACGATCCAGGCGAAGAACACCCTCCGCCACCACGGTGAGAGCGGGCGACCGTCCGGGAAGATGAACACGATCGACGCGAGCGTCAGCACGGTCGGCTCGAACGCGTACTGCGCAACGGCTCCCACCACGTGGGCGCCCGGAAGCCCTGGATGCGTCACGATGCCGAGCACCCCGTATGCCGACCCCGCGGACAGGATCCCGTTGCCGGCACCCTCCGCGAGGAGCACCCAGCCGATCGCCTTCCGGGTGCGGCGGAGGATGAGGACGCCGAGCGACGCGTACACGATCGCCGCCAGACCCGCGATCAGATTGAGAGGCGCGTCTGTCCCCTTCAGGTCGGGCCACGCGAGGAGAGACAGAACGACGCCCGCCACGCCAAGCGTGATGACCGCGAGCCAGGCCGCCGTGACGGCGCGATCTCCTCCGCGCCTCTCCCCCGTCGTCATGGCCGGATTGTGCCCGACGGCTTGCCGAGGCGACAGGGTGGATGCCTGCCGGATCGGGCGTGCAGCTACCACCGCGCCGGAGAGCTAGTCGGTGCCGCCTCCGTGCGGATCCCCGCGGGCGTGGGAGGAGCCGCTACCGCTCGACGCGTGCTTGTCCAAGTTCTCGCGCAGGTGAGCGAGCGAGTTCGCGAGGCCGGCATTTCCCGGATGGAGTTGCACCAGGACCTCGTGGCGGCAGACCGCGTTCTCCAGGCCGGTGAGTCCGACGCAGGCGGAGAAGTCTGGAGCTCCAGACGAGCCGTGGGACGCTTCGGTCCCGGAGTCGTTGTCCGACCCGGTGGGCGCAGGGTCCTTCTCTTCGAGAGGCTCCGGAGACTCCGCCGCCGTCGGCTCGGGAGTCGTGGCCGGAACCTCGGACGGCTGCGGCGTCGGAACGACCGTAGGACTCGGCGTCGCGGACGGAGCGAACGACGGACTCGGATGCTCGCTCGGTGAGGACCGAACGCCGGGCACCGCACTGGCGACGGTGCCGCCGACGATCACGGCGGCCATGGCGTAGACCACGACCCGCAGCGCTCTCCTCACCTGGTCAGTATCGGCAAATCGGCCGGACGGGATGAGGACCGGTCCGAGCTAACTCTTACTTCACCTTGGCGAAGTAGACGTTCGGATCCGGCCGGCCCTTCGGCCAGAACGCATTCGTCACGGTGTCGCGGTTGTCGCCCCAGGCCGTGTAGGTCGTCGATCCGCGGCGAGTCGCCCCGATGTAGTCGCCCATGTAACACGGCGCGCTGCTCGGATCGAACGGCGGAAGCGTCACCGGCATCGCGAACGTCGTGCTCGACAGGTCGTGATTCGAGTACGAGAGCCCATCGCGCGACGTGGCGACCGCGGTCTTCATCGTTCGCTTGCCGGTTTGCTCGTAATAGACGATGTCCACGCCGTGTGCATCGGCCGCGAGTCCGGGCATGAACGCCGTGGCGTGGCTCCGCACGGTCTTCGTGGACCACGAACGGCCACCGTCGTCCGAGCGCGCGACACGGATCGAGGATCGACCCGGACCGTCGCCCGAGTTGTACGTCACGAAGACGCCGCCGTCCGGGCCCATCCCGATGATCGGAAACTCCTGCGTCCGGACGTATCTCCCAGGGCCGAACTGGAGAACGTTCGGGCACGACAGCGGCGCGGAGACCGCTCCCACCGGCGACGGCGTCGCGATCTGCGCTTCGCGCTCGAACGTCGCCCCTCCATCGGAGGAGCGGGCGACCCACTCTTCCCGGGCCGGGAACGTGGCCGTGCCGTTGTCGGCGAACCGCTCCCATGCCACGTAGACGTGACCTCCGGCATCGACCGTGATGTTCGAACCGCTCACGAAGTGGAAGACGTTGTGGAACTCGTCGTGCTGGGAGATCGGATCGTCCACGACGGCCCGGGGACGACTCCATGTCACGCCGTGATCGCGCGACGAGGCCAGCATGATCCGAGTTCCCTCTCCGAACGTCCTCCGGGTGTCGAAGAAGTAGTCCTCCGTCCAGCTCGCGTAGATCACGTCGCGGCTCCGCGCGGCGGGATCGGGGCCGACAGCGATCCACGGCTTGTCGGTCGTGACGAAACTGTCGCTCGTTGCCGTCGTGATGAAGCCCGTCTTCCTGCTGACGAGCGTCGGCTTGTGGAACGTGCGGCCGTCGTCGTCGGAGCGCCCCACGGCGACGCCCAGAAGCGGAGTCGAGAAGTCGAGATCCAGCGTGGAGTAATAGAAGCGTCCGCTACGGTCGGTCGCGACTCCCGGGTCCCCCAGATTGTTCCCGGGGAGCTTGTTCGGCAGCCGCGAGTCGTGGAACGTCTTGCCGCCGTCGGCCGACCATGAGTAGCCGGACAGATCGAGCTTCGGCTCGAGGAGCAGCGGGCTGTGCCCGTCGTCGTTGTACGCGACGACGACGTGCTTGCCCGAGACCGCGACCGACGTTTCGCTCTGCGTCGTCATGTCGGGGTCGCCGACGCCGTCGCCCGAAGGGTCGTTCACCCGGACGTTCGGCGCGATCGAGGCGATCGACCGGCGCGCCACGCCATCCCGGATTCCGGAGCGCGGAGCGTGCGGATCGCTCTGAACACCGGCGAGCGCGTCGAGCGCGCGTTTCGCGGGAGCGGACATCCAGTTCACGAGCGGGCTCGCTTCCACCTTCGAAAGGAGCTCCTGGTGACCCGACGGGAGCGTCTCAGCGGACGAGACCGAGCCGGCGGAGAGCAGCGAGACGGCGGAAACCATCCCGATCGAAGCGAGCACGGCGATGCAGCGACGAACAGTCACGGTCTCTCCTCCCGGCGGACCTGAACGAACCCTATTCCGCCCGCCGCCCAGGCGCGAGCCGCTCGGGTTGGGACTGTCCGAGACAGCCGATACGGTGGGAGTTCACCCCGACGCGGGGAGGAGGCGTCCCGTGGTCACCTCAGCCATCGAGGTCGAAGGCCTCGTCAAGAACTTCAAGCAGGTCAGAGCCCTCGACGGCATCGACCTGGTCGCGACCGAGGGCACCGTCTTCGGCCTCCTCGGGCCGAACGGAGCGGGCAAAACCACCGCCATCCGAGTGCTCTCGACCCTGATCCTTCCCGACGCGGGACGGGCCTCCGTCGCGGGTTACGACGTGGTCCGCCAGCCCGGCGAGGTGCGTCGCCAGATCGGGCTGACGGGCCAGTACGCGGCCGTGGACGAACTCCTCTCCGGCCACGAGAACCTCTACATGATCGGACGCCTGCTCGGTTTTTCCACCGGCGACGCCAAGGCGCGCGCGACCGAGCTGCTCGAGGATTTCGACCTCTCCGACGCGGCCACGAAGGTCGTGAAGACGTACTCCGGAGGAATGCGGAGGCGCCTAGACCTCGCGGCCAGCCTCGTCGGGCGTCCGCGACTACTGTACCTCGACGAGCCGACGACCG
>JBJMLP010000105.1:0-5001 GCA_045805245.1 Actinomycetota bacterium
CGGATGGTCACCCATTGCTCGTCGGCATGGTCCACGGCGTAGCCGGTCGCTTGCGACCAGCAATCGGAGAGCGAGAGCGGATCCGCGCAATCGATCACGATCATCGCGACGCGAACGTCCATCGGGAGAGAGAGCCTACCCAGCTGACGCTCCCCGCAGGCACGACAGATGGGGCATCAGCGACGTCGGGAACGCCGCCGCGAAGACGGGGTCGTCGGCGTGGCCGGGCTGGATCGTCTCCGTCGGCTTGACCGTGTCCGCCTCCGTCAGCTGGGAGATGAACTGCGCGACCTGATCGAGCGTGTGGCCGTTCTGCGCGAGCTCGCGCTGATCGATCCAGATCTGCGTCGTGCGGACCTTCTGCACCACCGGAACGCCGTCGGAGTCGGAGTCGAACTCCTTCTCGATGTCGGCCTGGAGCTGGTCGATGCCGATCAGGAACGCCCCGCTCACCGCCGGGTCGTACTGGTGTCCGTGATCGGCCGTGAGGACCATCACCCACCGGTCCTGTCCGACCTCGCGGTTCAGGAACTCGACCAGCTGCCGGAGCGCGACGTCCTGGTAGGAGACGGCATCCTTCATCTCGAGCGAGTTGAGGCTGAACAGGTGGCCGATCGTGTCGATCGCCTTGTAGTTCAGCGAAAGGAGATCGGGAACGTCGTCCTTTCCGAAACCCTCGCGGGAGACGATCTGCTCGATGATGCGCGTCTGATACGGCGTCCGCGCCGGCGTGTCGAACCCCTGGTGCATCTGCTGGATCGGGTTGTTGCGCCACTTGCCGTCGTCCTGGCCGTCGAGGAGATCAAGCTTCTGGAGATCCGACTGGAATCCGGGTACGGAGTTCACGTAGGCAGGGAATCGGTAGTACGGCGCCATCGCGGGGGAGAGATCCCACTTGAATCCCTCCGCGCCGGCCGTTCCGGCGTTCGTGAGCTCACGTGTGACCGCGATGTCCTTGTCTCCACCGCCCCACAGCGAACCATGGCCCAGCATCCCGAGATGCGCATCGAGCGTCGCCACCGCGCCCACCACCGGCCGGTTGCCCATGTCGCGGTCGTAGAGGTCTCCGAGCGTCGGCTCCATCAGCACGCCGGGACCGAGCTCGTAGGGTTTCTGGATGCCTCCGGCGATCCGCGCGTAGTCGTCGGCGATCCCGCTCCGCGACGGGAACGCTCCCGTTCCGATCGTGGCGTGGATCGGCGGAGTGTTCGACGGAGACGACCCGGACGTCGCGTGCGTGTAGAGCGCTCCTTTCGGAAAGAGCGAATGCAGGTAGGGCCACTCGTGCTTCCACGCGTTCAGCACGTCCCAGCCACCGGCGTCCCAGACGAGCGTGACGATCAGCGGCGGAGCCGTGGAACGCTCCGCCTTCGGGAGCAGCGCCTCCTTCATCGGCGAACCGTCGGGAGCGGTGAACTGGCGGAAGTTGAGGAGGTCCGCCTCCGTCGGCGCGACGTCGGCCTCGGTCACCGGCCGCGCATACGTTCCGGGACGGATCCATCCGGGTCCGTACCAGAACATCGGGACGTCCTGCGTGTACGGCCAAGGCCCCGCGTGGCTGAGGCCGCCGTTCACGAAGTTCGGCTCCTGCGGAAGGATCTGGATGTCCCCGCTCCGGCCGGGATCGATGCCGCGCCAGATCCGGACGAGCTGTTCGTGCGGGATGGAGCAGGCCATCTGCGCGAGTGAGCTGGAGGTTGCGACGGCGGAGGGTGAGCTCGGCGCGATCAGCGCGAGACAGACGAGGGGCAGGAGGAGACGACGGACGAACACGGGCCCTCAGGGAACGCTACGCGGGCGGAGAACGTCAACCCACCTCGTCCCCGGGATCGCTAGAGGTCCAACTCGAACCAGACCGTGACGTCACCTTCGGAGTGGACGCCCCACCGATCCGCGAGGCTGTCGATGAGGAACAGGCCCCATCCGGATTCACTGCCGCCCTCGGGACGCCCGACGTCGGGCTCGAATGAGGGACCCGAGTCGCTCACCCGCACGCGCAGGGTCTCCGGGAGCGCCCGCACCGACACGTGGATCGGTTCGTTCGTTCTCGCGTGCTGGACGCTGTTGGCGACGACCTCGGTTACGAGGAGCTTGGCGCGCTCCACCACATCGTGATGCAGGCGTTTCGCGAGCGGCCGGAACATCCCGCGGGCGACACTCGCCGCCTCCGGTCGGGCGACGAGGTCCGCTTCCGTTGCGCGGCCGTCGTCGACTCGTATCTGGTCCATGCGCTCAAGGTCGTGCCTCGTCTCGATCGAACGGTCAATTGGTACCCACGCGCATCCAAGCCCATGCGTGTGGAAATCCTCACGAAACCGAACCCCATTCAGCTTCCTGCCGCGAGCTCCGAGATCTCTTCGTCGAACTCGACGGCGGGACCCGCATCGGGGTGACGTACCGGCAGCGTGACCGTGAAGGTGCTGCCTTTCCCCGGAGTGCTCGAGACTTCGACCGTGCCGCCGAGGTGCTCGAGCAGGTCGCGCACGAGGGAGAGCCCGAGACCCGCGCCGCGGAAACTCCGCGTATGAGAGGAGTCCACCTGATAGAAGCGATCGAAGATCTTCTCGACCTTCTCGGGCTCGATGCCGATGCCGCGGTCGCGCACCCAGAAGCGGAGGGTCAAGCCGTCCCGCTCCGCGCCGAGCTCACACGACGTTCCCTCGGGCGAGTACTTCAACGCGTTGTCGAGGAGGTTGGACACGACGCGTCCGAGCAACTGTCGGTCAGTGAGCAGCACCGGCAGCTCCTCCGGCAGGAGAAGCTCCACCCGTCCCTGCTCCGCCGTCAGGCCCTCAAGCGTCTCGCGGCAGATGTCCTCGAACAGGACGCGACCGAGCGAGAGCTTCAGCTGCTGGCTCTCCAGGTTCGCTGCGGTGAGGAGGTTCTCGACGAGCCGGAGCAGACGGTCGCCCTGGCGCACCATCCGGTCGAGGAACTCGTCTCGGAGCTTGGCGTCGTCGGCGAACTCCGGCTGATGGAGGGTCTTCGCGTAGCCGATCAGGGCGGTCACCGGTGTTCTGAGCTCGTGTGAGACGACCGCGACGAACTCTCCCTTCATGCGGCTGAACTCCCGCAGCTCTGCGACCGTCTCATGCTCCTTCTCGAGGAGGAGCTCCAGGCGCTCTGCCTGCTCGGCGAGGAGGGAGTTCTGTTCCGCGAGCCGGTCGGCGAGCGAGCGGCTGCGGAAGTACATCTGCCGCGCGAAGACGAGCGGCGCGAGGAAGACCGCGACCGACCACACGCCCTCGAGGCTGTAGAACCGTGCGATCACCGCTCCGAAGAGACCGAGCCCGAGGTAGCTGAACAGGAACTCGTACGGCGCCGAGCCGTGCATCTTCTTGAGGACGGTGCCGAAGCTCACGCGCCGCTCGAACGAGGTGTCGATCGCGACGAGCGTCGTGTTCACCGCATAGCTCGCGATGGCGGCCAGGAGCACCGCCGGGAGCAGCACGTACCAAGGGCTCGACGCATGTGCGAACGCATGGAAGAGCGCGCTCCCCGCCACGATCGAGGCTGCCATCTGGCAACGGTTGAAGACCGCTTTGAGGAACGACACCTGATGATGGAGCTCCCGCGGATCGAACGAGCCGATCAGTGCGACGAGCCCCGCGACCTCCGGCGAGTAGACGATCGCGACGCCGAGGAGGATCGGAAAGCTGAGCGACAGCTGCAAGTCTCCCCATCCCGGCACCGGGATCAGGTCGACGATGATCACGACTCCGATCCAGAACAGGACCGCGGGCTGGCGCGCCTGCTGCGGATGCTCGACGAACGCGACCGTGAGCAGCGAGATGACGGGAAGGATGACCGCGAGCTTGAATGCGGTCGCGCGCGAGGAGGCGGCTCGCTCCGGGGCGTCGACCATCGTGGTCTCGCTCATCCCGTTCTCCGTCCGCTGCCGAGAAGGCGAGGTTCGGGCCGGTCGTCGTCCTCCGCCGGCGCCTGGGTCGCCGGAGCTGTCGGAACGCGGAGCATCCCCCAAACGATCAGCCAGACGATGCCGGCGTGCGTTGCGATGTCGCCCACGCTGATCGCCTGACTCACGGGCGGCGGCAGCGCGAGCACGTCGGCGAGCGGAAGGAGCTGGTCCTGCGAGCTCGCCAGGTGATGCTTGCTTCCGCCGGCGTCCCGCAGGTCCCGGAACGTGGACTCCTGGCCCGAGCGCACGAGCGCATGCCGGGTGACCGGCATCCCGTTGTTGACCGCGATCACGGTGAGATTCAACACCAGCCCAAGCAGGATCAGCGGGAAGCCGGGCAGCCGGAGGTTGCGGACCGCGAACGCGCAGAGGAACAGAAAGGAGGCGACGAGCAGGATCGCTCCGAGGGTTCCGGTCGCGGGAACGAACTGGAAGGCGATGCCCGCGGCGGCGAGCAGCGGTGCCCGAACCGGGAGCGATGCCAGTCGGCCGATCCGTCCCCGGAGGAGGAGTCCCACCAGCACGCCGATGGGCAGCGTCAGCAGGACGAGCCTCACGGCGGCCCCCGTCGGGGCCGCGTGGCCGCGGCGGCACTCATGCCGGTTCTATCGGTCTCCCGGGGGGTGGCTTGAAGCCAAGGCCCGGGCTTTTTTCCGCTCGGGGGACGATTTCCGCCCCGACCGGCCTACAGGAGCGGTTTTCCGGTGCCGATACAGCACACGTACCACCCAAGGAAAGGGGGCCGATACCGTGAAGAGGTATCGCCGACTTCTCGCCTCCGTGGGCTGGCTGGCCGCGTTCCTCATGGCCGCCGGAGCGGGGTGGAAGTCCTAGGGTACGGAGCGTCGGGCGTCGCCCGCGCGGCCGTGTAGGCGGCCGGAGCGGGCGGCGCCCTTCCTCGTTCGCCATCGCTTGAGATCCAGCCGTTCTAGGAGCGGCGGTCGATCTCCTCGCGGGCGCGGCGGACGGCTTCCTGGTGGACCTCCCGTGCCGGAACGCCGAACTCCCTGGCGAGTCGAGCGCAGTCCTCGAACTCCGGCGAGACCGTGACGCCGCCGTCCTCGAGCGTTCCGATCTTCACG
>JBJMLP010000106.1:0-3658 GCA_045805245.1 Actinomycetota bacterium
GCGCCCGCTGGAACCGTTCGAGCTGGTCGGTCGTGGCCGCGTCGTCCTCCGCCTTCGCGAGGTGCGTCCACAGGCCCTCGAGCCCCAGGCCCGCCGCGTCGACGCGCTTCGCGAGGTCGCCCGCCGCCTCGGGCGGATACACCCCGACCCGGTGCATGCCGGTGTCCACCTTCAGATGCACGCCGAGGTCGCGGGAACGCGCCACCGACGCGAGCCGGTCGATCGCGGCCTCCGTGTACAGCGTCGGCGTCAGCTCGGCGGCGAGGGCGGCCGCCTCCGAACCCGGCGGGAACTCCGAGAGAACGAGGATGCGCGCGTCGATGCCGGCCTCGCGGAGCTCGATCCCCTCCTCGACGAGCGCGACGCCGAGCCACGTCGCCCCGGCTTCGATCGCGGCGCGCGCCACGGGAACCGCTCCGTGGCCGTACGCGTCGGCCTTCACGACCGTCATCAGCTCCGCGTCCGACGGCTTCACGGCTCGGACGTTGGAGCGGATCGCGTCGAGGTCGATCTCCGCGACGGTCGGCCGGTACCGCATCAGGCGTCGCCTCCGACCTGTCGCACCGCATGAGGAATCGCGTCGACGACGTCGCGCGCGGTGGTGCCCTCTTCCTTCGACGCCCCCGCGATCGCGCCCGCGAGGCCGTGGAGGTACGCCGCCGCGGTCGCGGCGTCGATCGGCTCGAGGCCGCGGGCCGTGAGCCCCGCGGTCATGCCGGTCAGCACGTCGCCCGAACCCGCCGTCGCGAGGTACGAGGTTCCGGTTGGGTTCACCCGCGCGGAGCCCTGCGGGGACGCGATCACCGTGCGCGACCCCTTGAGGAGGACGGCTGCGCTCGTCGTGCGCGCCAGCTCGCGCACGGCGGCGATGCGGCCGGACGCGATGTCGTCGGCCTCGAGGCCGCTCAGGCGCGAGAACTCTCCGACGTGGGGTGTCAGGAGCGCCGGAGCCTTCCGCTCGGCGAGCGTGGCCGCTCGTCCCCCGAACGCGTTCAGCCCGTCGGCATCCAGCACGAACGGCTTCGACGTCGTCGAGGCGAAGGAACGGATGAGGGTCTGCGTCTCCGCCTCCGTCGTCATCCCCGGACCGATCGCCGCGGCGTCGGCGTCCGCGGCCTTCTCGAGCAGGGCGCCCAGCGCCTCCTCCGCGACGGTTCCCTCCTTCGTCTCCGGAAGCGGGAGGAACACGGCCTCGGTGACGTTTCCCTGGACGACGGGCATCGCGCTCTCCGGTGTGGCGACGATCACGAGGCCGGCGCCGACGGCGGCCGCCGCTTCGGCCATCAGCGAAACGGCGCCCGTCATCGCGCGCGAGCCGCCGACGATCAGCGCCACTCCGGTGGCTCGCTTGTGGGTGTCCGGCGCGCGGCGCGGAAGGAGCCTCGCGACGTCGGAGGCTTCCACCAGACCGAGGTCGGTTCGAACGAGATCGGAGGGGAACCCGATGTCGGCCACCTCCACCTCCCCAGCGGCGAACGAGCCGGGCGGAAGGACGACGCCCGGCTTCAGCGCCCCGAGACCGACGGTCCGCGTCGCCCGCACGGCGGGGCCGGCGATCTCTCCGGTCGTGCCGTTCACGCCGGAGGGGATGTCGACCGCGACCACGGGAACGTCCGATGCGGCGAGCCGCCCGATCGCCTCCGCGAACGCCTCCCGAGGCTCCCCGTGGAATCCGGTTCCGAAGACGGCGTCGACGACGACGTCCGCACGGTCGAGCTCCCGTGAGAGGCGTTCAGACGAATACGGATGGAGCGACACCGTGGTCTCGGCGGTGAGCCGCCGGAGGTTGTCCCCTGCCGCGCCGTTCCCCGCCTCGGGCGCCAGAGAGATCGCGGCGACGCGCATCCCCCAGCCGTCGAGAACCCTCGCGGCGACCGCGCCGTCGCCTCCGTTGTTGCCCGGCCCGATCACGACGAGCGCTCGCCGGCCGGAGCGTCGTCCCGCCACCCGGGTCGCGGCGAACGCGACCGCCCACCCGGCCCGCTCCATCAGCGAAGTCGTGGAGATGCCTCGCTCCTCGGCGGCTCCGTCGAGGGTGGCGGCCTCGGAGGGCGTCAGGATCGGCTGCACGGCTCCATCATCCACGCACGGCGAGGCAGAACGCCACGGCGGTGTTCCGCTCGTGCGTGAACGAGATGAGGAGGCGCTCGACGCCGAGCATCGCGGCGCGGGCCTCCGCGGCTCCCGCGAGCACGATCGACGGCGCGCCGGTCGGCGCTCTGGAGACGCTGATGTCCTTCCATTTCGCCCCCCGGAGACCTCCGAGGGCCTTGATGACGGCCTCCCGCGCGGCGAAGCGTCCCGCGTAGCACTCCGCCGGAGTGCCGCCGCGGGTGCAGTAGGCGTTCTCCACGTCGGTGAAGACGCGGGCGGCGAACGTCGGATGCCTGGACAGCGCGCGCTTCATCCTGGCGACGTCGACGACGTCGACGCCGATCCCGAGGATGTCCATCCGGACCGAGCCCTACTCGACGGTGACGCTCTTCGCAAGGTTCCGCGGCTGGTCCACGTCGCATCCGCGTTCCTTCGCCATCGCGTAAGCGAAGAGTTGCAGCGGAACGCTCACCACGACCGGTGCCAGAAGCTCGGGCGTGCGCGGAACGAAGAGGACGTGCTGCGCGACGCTCGCGATCTCCTCGTCGCCCTCCGTCGCGACGGCGACCACCTCCGCGCCCCGCGCGCGCACCTCCTGGATGTTGGAGAGCACCTTGCGGTAGACGTGGCACTCCGTCGCGACGGCGACGACCGGTGTCCCGGGCTCCACGAGCGCGATCGGTCCGTGCTTCAGCTCTCCGGCGGGATACGCCTCCGCGTGGACGTAGGAGATCTCCTTGAGCTTGAGCGCTCCCTCCAGGGCCGCCGGATACCCGGTGTGCCGCCCGAGGAACAGGAAGTCGTGCGCGCCTGCGAACCGCCGCGCGAGCGCGCGCACCTGTTCGTCGAGACCCAGCGCCGTTCGCACCTGCGCGGGGAGCTCGCGCATCCGCTGGAGAACCTCCGCGACCTCCTCCGGGAACATCGTTCCGCGGACCTGCGCGAGGAAGAGCGCGGTCAGGTGCAACGCAACCATCTGCGTCGCGAATGTCTTGGTCGCGGCGACACCGATCTCCGGCCCGGCGTGCGTGTAGAGGACGCCGTCGGCCTCCCGCGCGATCGAGGAGCCGACCGTGTTCGTGATCGCGATCACGCGGGAACGCTGACGGGCGGCGTGGCGCGCGGCCTCGAGCGTGTCGATCGTCTCCCCCGACTGGGAGACCGCGAGCGTCAGTGAATTCGCGTCGAGGACCGGATCGCGATACCGGAACTCCGAGGCGATCTCGATCTCCACCGGAAGACGCGTCCAGTGCTCGATCGCGTACTTCGCGACGAGTCCCGCGTGATATGCGGTGCCGCACGCGACGATGAAGACGCGGTCGACGTCGCGGAGCAGCGTCTCCGAGAGTCGGAGCTCGTCGAGCGCGATGTAGTCGAGCGGGTCGATGCGGCCCACCAGCGTGTCGCGGATCGCCGCGGGCTGCTCGCGGATCTCCTTCTGCATGAAGTCGTCGTAGCCGCCCTTCTCCGCGCGCTCGACGTCCCAGTCGACCCTCATCGGCTCGACGGGAACCTCCTCGCCGCCGAACGTGGAGACGCGCACGCCGTCCGCCCGGATCTCCAC
>JBJMLP010000107.1:0-4095 GCA_045805245.1 Actinomycetota bacterium
GAGGCGACTCCCGACGCGACGCCCGAGGTAACGATCGACGACATCGAGGAAGAGGGTCTCGCGCCCGATACCGAGGCGCAGGACGTCCTCCTCGACGCTGAGGTGCGAGCCGACGAGGGCGAGCAGGAGGTGCTCGAGGCCGCGATCGAGGGCGCGCCGCCCGCTCCCGAGGAAGCCGCGATGCACGTGGAGTCCGAGGACCAGGTCGAGGAGGAGGAGAAGGCCGAGCAGGGAGACGTCTCGCTCGAGTCGATCCTCGAGGACCTGAAGCGGCGCGAAGGCCGCACCGAGTAGCGCCTCCGCGCTGCGGAACCGTTCCTCATGTTGCTCGTCGGCTTGACCGGTGGCATCGGCGCAGGCAAATCCACGGCTGCCGCGATGCTGGACGCACGCGGTGCGACGGTGATCGACGCCGACGATCTCGCTCGGCGCGCCGTTCGAAGCGGAACCCCAGCGTTCGACCGCATCGTCGACACGTTCGGCCGAGACGTGGTCGGCGCCGACGGAGAGCTGGACCGCGCCGGGCTTGCGGCGATCGTGTTCGCCGACCCGGATCGGCGCAGAGAGCTCGAGCGCATCACGCATCCCGAGGTCGCCCGGTTGTTGCGCGAGGCGCTGGAGCCGCTCCGCTCGACCGACGCGGTCGTCGTGTACGCCTCGCCCCTGATGGTCGAGAGCGGCATGACGCAGGCCTGCGACGTGGTCGTCGTCGTCGTTGCCCCGGCGGACGAGCAGCTCCGCCGCGTTGGGGAGCAGCGGGGGATGGCCGCCACTGACGTTCGTGCACGGATGGCCGCGCAGGCCTCCGACGACGAGCGTGCGGCCGCCGCCGACGTGATCCTCGACAACGGCGGATCGATCGAGGAGCTGGAGGCACAGGTCGACCGGCTTTGGAGCGAGCTCGAACGAAAGGCGCGGGAGCGACCCCGAGCCTCCGAAGCTGACGACTGAGCGATCGCGCTCTCCATCCGACCTCGGGGCGCCGGTATCATGCGCGCGTGCCCGTCCGCGCGGTCTTCTTCGACGCCGGTGAGACGCTCGTCCACCCGCATCCCTCGTTCACCGATCTCTTCAGCGAGGTCCTCCGGCGGGAGGGCCACGACCTCGACCCGGAGAAGGTTCGCGACCGAGTGTTCGTGATCTCCGACCGGTTCAAGCTCGCTGCGGAGGCGAACGAGCTCTGGACGACATCGGCGGAGAAGTCGCGCGCGTTCTGGCTTTCCGTCTACGACCGGTTCCTCGAAGAGGTCGGCGTTCCGTCCGACGACGCCATCGGCGACGTGCTCTACGCGGAGTTCACCGATCTCTCGAACTATCGCCTGTTCGACGACGTGCCGGGGGTCCTGGAGCGCCTGACGGACGCCGGGCTCCAGCTCGGCGTCGTCTCCAACTTCGAGGAGTGGCTCGAGCGGTTGCTCGACCAGCTCGAGATCAGCAGCTACTTCGACGTGCGGGTGATCTCCGGCGTCGAGGGCATGGAGAAGCCGGACCCCGCGATCTTCCACCTCGCGCTCGATCGCGCCGGCGTGGACCCGAAAGACGCCGTGTACGTCGGCGACAATCCCATCTTCGATACGGAGCCCGCGGAGGCACTCGGCATGCGCGGCATCCTGATCGACCGGCGGGAGCGGTATCCGGAGCACGGCGGCGTCCGGATCACGTCGCTGGAGCAGCTCCCGGCCGCGGTGGGCCTGTGAGCGACCGGCCTCCCGGAGGAGAGCCGCCCGAGCCGGCGCGAGTCGAACGTCGCTACACCGTCGAGGAGGCGGAGGGCACGTTGCCGGAGCTCCGCGAGCGCTTGGAGAGGATCCAGCGCGCGCGCCAGGAGATCTTCCGCTCGACCGCCGTGATCAAGCAGCACGTTGCGAGCGACGGAGGCGGGTTCGCTCGCCCGGAGTACTGGGACGCCCTGGAGACGCTCCGCAGCGATGTCACGGAGCTCCTCGAGCGCGACATCATCCTGCGCGATCCGGAGACCGGCCTGATCGACTTCCCCTCCGACCGCGAGGGCAAGCGGGTCCTCCTTTGCTGGCGACTCGGAGAGGATCACGTCGCGCATTGGCACGAGCCGAACGCCGGGTTCGCCGGCCGCCGGAAGCTCTGAGCGCGTGGGTCCCGTCGTCATCGTCCTCGGCTCCGGCGACGAGCCACCGCCCGGGATCGAGGAAGCGACGAAGCTCGCGGAGATGCGCTCCGCCGGGTCCGAGGAGGAACTCCGGGCCGCCCTCCCGGGCGCGGATGCCGTGTTCGGCTGGGAATACGATCCCTCGTTGCTCCCGTCGGTGTGGGACGCCGCCGGCGGGCTCCGCTGGATCCAGACGGCCTCCGCGGGCGTCGACCGCCTGCTCTTCCCGGCGCTCGTGGAGAGCGACGTCGTCGTCACGAACGCTCGCGGCGTCTTCGACGAGCCGATCGCGGAATGGGTCCTCGCGGCGATCCTCGCATTCGCCACGGAGCTCGCGAACTCCGTTCGCGACACGGCCGCGCATCGGTGGGAGCACCGCACGACCGAACGTGCGCAAGGCAAGCGCCTCCTCGTCGCCGGCCCGGGGCCGATCGGGCGCGCGGCCGGGCGGCTCGCGCGTGGGATCGGCATGGAGGTGGAGGCCGTCGGCACCCGCGCCCGTGACGCGGAGGAGCCGTTCGACCGGATCCTCGGACCCCAGTCCTTCTCCGAGGCGCTCGGCGGCGCCGACTACGTGCTCGACGCGATGCCCCTCACCTCGCAGACCCGCCACGCGTTCGATGCGGGAGCGTTCGCGGCGATGAAGCCCTCCGCGCGGTTCCTGAACGTGGGCCGCGGCGGAACGGTGGATACCGAAGCGCTCGTCGAGGCGTTGCGAACGGACGCGATCGCCGGCGCTGCTCTCGACGTCTTCGAAGAGGAGCCGTTGCCCCAGGACCATCCGCTCTGGTCGATGCCGAACGTGATCATCTCGCCGCACATGGCGGGAGACGTCTCGGACTGGGAGGAGCGCGTCGTGGAGGTCTTCCTGGACAACCTCTCCCGCTTCGCCGACGGGCGGCCACTCCGAAACGTCATCGACAAGGAGCGCGGTTTCGGCGTCTGAGGGCTTCGCGTCGGTTGCCGAGTTGGCAGTCCCTCCGTAGGTTGTCGCTCGTGGGCACCGCGATCGACGTCAAAGGGCTCCGCAAGTCCTACGGAGACGTCGAGGCCGTCCGGGGCGTGGACCTCTCCGTCGACCGTGGGGAGGTCTTCGCGCTGCTCGGTCCGAACGGTGCCGGAAAGACGACGACCGTCGAGATCCTCGAGGGATACCGGGAGCGGACGGCGGGAGAGGTCTCCGTCCTCGAACACGACCCGGCGTCCGGCGACCGCGCGCTGAAGGCGCGCATCGGGATCGTCCTGCAGTCGACCGGCGTGGACCCGTACCTGACCGTCGCCGAGACCGTGGAGATGTACCGCGGTTACTACCCGAGCCCGCGGCCGCTCGACGAGGTGATCGCGCTCGTCGGCCTCGACGAGAAGCGCGACGCCCGGGTGGTCAAGCTTTCCGGTGGGCAGCAGCGGCGGCTCGACGTCGCGGTCGCGCTGGCCGGGGACCCGGAGCTCCTGTTCCTTGACGAGCCGACCACCGGCTTCGACCCGTCCGCCCGCCGCAACGCCTGGGAGATCGTGAAGAACCTCGCCGAGCTCGGAAAGACCGTGTTCCTGACCACGCACTACATGGACGAGGCGCAGAACCTCGCGGGGCGCGTCGCGGTCATCCGGGCCGGAGAGATCGTCGCGGAGGGCCCTCCGTCACGTCTCGGCGGGCGCGACACGGCCACGGCGGTCGTTCGCTTTCGTTTGTCAGATCGGGCGGCGGCCCTTCCCGGTTCCATCGCGCCGGACGTGACGGCGGAGGACGGCGGCTTCCGCTATCAGGCGGAGGACCCGACGAGGTTCCTCCACGATCTGACCGGGTGGGCGATCCAGAACGGCGTCACGTTGGAGGGCCTCGACGTGAGCCGTCCGACGCTCGAGGACATCTACCTGCAGCTGACGGCCGACGACGCGGAGACACCCGAACCCGCGGAGGTGTCCTCGTGAGCACCGCGAGGCTCGCGGTCCGGCAGGTGGGCTACACGAAC
>JBJMLP010000108.1:0-6520 GCA_045805245.1 Actinomycetota bacterium
TCCGAAGCGGATCTTGAGGAGGTTCTCGAGCGTCTCCTGCCGCGGGACGATCGGTACGGCCATTCCCACGGCTCGAAAGGACACGGAGGCGACCATCTGCTGCCGGTGTTCGTCTCGCCCTCCCTCACGATCCCGGTCGTCGGCGGACGGCTCGCGCTCGGAACGTGGCAGAGCGTGGTGCTCGTGGATCCGAACCGGGACAACCCGCAGCGGAGCGTGCTGCTGTCGTTCCTGGAAGGGTGAGCGGCTGCCTGAGCTAGAGGTATTGCCCGGGTTGTCGTTCGCCGGGCTCGGGTGCCGTCGCGAGCGCCTGCACGTCTCGCTCGCGGAGCAGGAGGTACTCCTCCTCGTCGATCTCGGCCTCGAGCGCCGCCTGCGGTAGGAACAGCACGCGATCTCCCGGCCGCGCGGTGCGGACGTCGGGTCCGACCATCACGACCTCCGACCACACGCAGCGCTTCGGCGCGGGAGCGGCCGTCGCCGGGATGAGCAGCCCGCCGCGCGATTGCCGCTCTCCGCTGTCCGGCGAGGCGACGACGATGCGATCGCCGGTGAGCTTGACCTCGGAGGAGCCACTCTCGCGGCGAGGAACGGGTGTGAGCCCGGCAGCGGAACGAGTTGCCCTGGCCATCGCGTCGGATTGTATCGGCGGGAAACGATGATCGAGCTCCCGCCCGAGCGTTCCGCGGGTAGGATTTGCGCGCCTTGGAAGCGGAAGACCTTCTCGAACGCGCGGAATCGGTGCTGGCGGCCTCGCCGTCGATCGACCATTGGCAACGGGACCGAGAGCGCATCGAGGCCGAGGAGCTCCTCGCTCACGCGCTCGGCCACGATTTCGACCTCGACGACGACATCTCCACGGCCGCGGCTCGCAAGTTCGACGCGCTGATCAAGCGTCGCGCGAAGGGAGAGCCGATCCCCTACATCAAGGGCTACGCGGAGTTCCGTGGCCTCAAGCTGACGACGAAGCACGGCGTGTTCGTTCCACGCGATTCCACGGAGTTCATGGTCGAGCAGGCGGTCCGCCGCCTCGCTCGGCGTCCGAAGCCGATCGTCGTCGACATCGCGAGCGGAGGCGGCACCGTCGCGCTCGCGATCGCGCACGAGGTTCCGCGCGCGGAGGTCTTCGGAACCGACATCGCGGAGGACGCGGTGAAGCTCGCGCGCGCGAATGCCCGGCGCCTCGGCGTGCGAGCGACGTTCGTGCGCGGGGATCTCTTCAAGCCGCTTCCGAAGCGGATCGAGGGTTCCGTGGATGCGATCACGCTCCATCCGCCGTACGTGGCGAAGGGGGAGCTCGGAGAGCTTCCGGACGAGATCCGCCGCTTCGAGCCGGTCCACACACTGAGCGACCGGAGCGTGGACGGCCTCGGCCTCGTCGACCGCACCGCGACGGCCGCGGCGACGTGGCTTCGCCCCGGCGGGTGGCTGATCGTGGAGGTGAGCCCGGACCGCTCCCGTGGGGTCGCCTCGAAGTTCCGGGCCGCGGGCCTCACGGAGGTGAGGAGCACGAAGGGCGGCGAGCTGAAGGTGACGCGAGTCGTCCTCGGACGGCGACCGCGTGACTGAGATCGCTCCGTACGGCTCCTGGCGCTCGCCGTTGTCGGCGGCGGAGGTGGCCGAGGCGGGCTCCCCGATCGCCGACGTCCAGTTCTCCGGTCGCTCGGTGTTCTGGCTCCAGCGCCGTCCGAAGGAGGGCGGCCGCACGGTCCTCATGCGCCATGACGAGGACGGCACGCTCTCCGACGTCACCCCGGACGGCTTCAACGTGCGCACGAAGGTCCACGAGTACGGCGGGGGCTCAATGCTCGTGGACGACTCGCGTGTGTTCTTCGCGAACTTCTCCGACCAACGGCTCTACCGCCAGGGCGACGGCGGCGAGCCGCGGCCCATCACGCCCGAGCCGCCGGAGCCTGCGTCGATCCGCTACGCCGACATGCGTGTCACGCCGGACGGGAGATGGCTCGTGTGTGTCCGTGAGCGCCACGAGCCGGACGGCGTCGTGAACGAACTCGCGATCCTTCCCGACGACGGCTCGGCCGAGCCGCGGACGCTCGCGGGCGGCCACGACTTCTTCTCCAACCCGCGGGTGAGTCCCGACGGAACGCAGCTCGCGTGGCTGTCCTGGGATCACCCGCGCATGCCCTGGGACGGCACCGAGCTCTCCGTTGCGTCGTTCGATCCCGAGCGGGGGCTCGGCGAGGCCCGCGTCGTCGCGGGCGGACCCGAGGAGTCGATCGCGCAACCCGAGTGGAGTCCCGACGGCGTGCTGCACTTCGTCTCCGACCGAACCGGCTGGTGGAACCTCTATCGCGCGGAGCCGGACCGAGACCTACCCAGAGAGGTGACGCCGCTCGCGCCGCTCGACGCCGAGTTCGCGTTGCCCGCGTGGGTCTTCGGCATCTCGCGGTACGCGTTCCTGTCCGGCGGACGGATCGCATGCGCGTTCGACCAGCGCGGGGCGTCGCATCTCGCGCTGCTCGAGCGCGGGAAGCCGCTCCGCGACCTGGAGCTCGCGATCGACGCATCGTGCCTGCGCTCCGACGGCCGGCGGCTGCTGATGATCGGCCTCACGGCTTCTGAGTTCCCTGCGGTCTACGCGCTCGACCCCGCGGGCGGGGAGCCGGAGGTGCTCTACCGCACTCGCGAGCGGAGCCTCGACCACCCATTCCTCTCCACGGCGCAACCGATCGAGTTCCCCACCGAGGAGAACCGGACGGCGCACGCGTTCTTCTATCCGCCACGGAACCCGGACTACTCCGCGCCCGACGGCGAGCGGCCACCGTTGATCGTGCACAGTCACGGCGGCCCGACGGCGGCGGTAACGGACGACCTCGACCTGGAGGTCCAGTACTGGACGACCCGAGGGATCGGGGTCGTCGACGTGAACTACGGCGGTAGCACCGGCTACGGCCGCGAGTACCGCGATCGTCTCCGCGGACGATGGGGGGAAGTGGATCTCGCGGACTGCGTGAACGCCGCGAGGTTCCTCGCCGACCGGGGCGACGTCGACGGGTCCCGGATGGCCATCGCGGGCGGAAGTGCCGGCGGCTACACGACGCTCTCCGCGCTGACCTTCACCGACGTGTTCGCGGCGGGTGCGAGCTACTACGGGGTCGGCGACCTGGAGGCGCTCGCGCGCGACACGCACAAGTTCGAATCGCGATATCTCGACGGCCTCGTCGGCCCCTATCCCCAGGAGGTGGAGCGATACCGCGAGCGCTCTCCCGTCCACTTCACCGAGAAGCTCTCCTGCCCGGTGATCCTGTTCCAGGGGCTCGAGGACGAGGTGGTTCCCCCCGAGCAGGCGGAGGAGATGGTGCGGAGTCTGCAGGAGAAGAGCCTCCCGTACGCCTACCTGGCCTTCGGGAGTGAGCAGCACGGGTTCCGGCGCGCGGAGACGATCGTTCGGACCCTCGAGGCCGAGCTGTACTTCTACTCCAGGATCTTCGGCTTCGAGCTTGCCGACCCGGTGGAACCGGTCGCGATCGAGAACCTGTAGCGACCGCTCCCCGGAGCCTGAGTGGAACCGCGGACGCGCATGCGGAAAGATGCGTGCCGACCGGCAAGGAGAGGAGGGGGATGCTCGGCACGATCATCGGGGTGCTCGCGATCCTGCTCCTCGCGAGCGTCATCCTCGGGAACGTCTTCGCCTCGCACCGCCGGAAGGCCGTCCGGGCGCGGAACTCCGTCTACGCGGCCGTGCGAACGGAGCTTGCCGCGTCTCCGAACGGTCACCGGGGGTCTCCGGCCCGCGAGCTGCCCCCGCAACAGGAGGATGTCGAGACCGACGTCTACGGGCGACTCTCCGAGCTCGTCGATCCGGCGGAGTTCCGTCCGCAGCTCGCGCCCGACATCGAGGTGAAGGTCTTCCGCCTCAAATGGGGCAACGACTACACGATGGTCGCGAACCCCCGTGACATCCTCCACTACCAGTTCGAGGCGGACGCGGCCGACATCATCGCGCTGATGGACGGAACGCGGACGGTCAAAGAGATCGTCGTCGAGCGCTTCCAGGACTCCGGTGACCTGGAGCTCACCCGCGTCGCCGAGATCATGCAGGCCCTCCTCGTCGGGAACTTCCTCGTCACGCCCTTCGTGGATTCGGAACAGCTCGTGCGCGACCGTCTCGATCCGGCGTCGGCGACGCGGAAGAAGCTCCGCGGCTTCGCCAAGACGCTCTCGATCGAGTGGGACCATGCCGACCGCTTCGTGCGGTGGTTCTACGACCACGGCCTGAAGTACTGGTTCACGTGGCCCGCGCAGTTCGTGAGCGTCGCGATCTGCATCGCCGGGTTCGTCGCGTTCTGGGAGCTCGTGCACTCGCATCGGTTCGCGCTCGGAGGCGGCACGGTGGCGCTCGCGTTCATCGTGCTGACGGTGCTCGACTACGCCTCCACGTTCGTACATGAGATGGGGCACGCGATCGTGCTGCTCCGCTACGGCCGCCAGGTGAAGAGCGCCGGCTTCATGGTCTATTTCGGTTCCCCGGCGTTCTTCGTGGAGGGCTCCGACGGACTGATGCTGGAGCGGCGCCAGCGGATCCTGCAGGCGCTCGGAGGGCCGTACGCGGAGACGGTCATGGCGGGCATCGCCGCGATGGTCGCATGGGCGTACCCGGACTTCTTCCTGTCCAAGACGCTGTACCAGTTCGCGGTCCTGGGCTACCTCGTGATCTTCATGAACCTCGTGCCGCTCCTGGAGCTCGACGGCTACTGGATCCTGTCCGACGTGATCCAGGTGCCGGACCTGCGTCCGCGGTCGCTCGCGTTCATCCAGCACGACATGTGGCACAAGATCCGGACGCGCGAGGGCTTCACGAAGCAGGAATGGGGACTCGGTCTGTACGGTCTCCTCGGCGTGGCGTTCACGATCTTCTCGCTGTACCTGTCGTTCTTCTTCTGGAAGCAGATCTTCGCCGGGCTCCTCGGAAAGATGTGGGACGGCGGCGTGCTCGGCCGGGCGTTCCTCCTGTTGCTCGCGCTGCTGATCGCCGGCCCGCTCGTCCGCGGCGCGATCGGCCTGGTGCGCGCGGCGGGGAGACGTCTCGGCGCGCTGGGCGATCGGGTGCGGTTCAAGCTCGAGACGAAGTGGCGGGTCGAGGCCGCCGAGCTGATCGACGCGCTGCCGATCTTCGACGACGTTCCGGAGGACGTGCTCTCCGATCTCGCGGGCCGGGTGAAGCTCCGCACGTTCGCGTCCGGACAGCCGGTCGTCCGCCAGGGGGAGCGCGCCGACGCCTTCTACGTCGTGCGCTCGGGCACGCTGAACATCGTGGAGGAGGACCCGGACGGCAATGACCAGGTGCTCCGAACGATCACCCGCGGAGAGTCCTTCGGAGAGCTCGGTCTGGTGGAGGCGGCGCCGCGCGCCGCAACCGTCCGCGCGGTGGCCGAGTCGCAGCTGTTCGAGGTCGACAAGGGGACGTTCGACCGGCTCCTCGCCGACATGATCCACGTGCCGGAGTTCGCGCCGACCCTCCAGGCGGTGAACGACCTCCGGGAGCTCTCCGCGTTCTCGCACCTCGAGCCCGATGAGCTGAACGAGCTCCTCGAGCACGGAGAGTGGGTGAACGTGCCGCCCGGCGAGACGATCATCGAGCAGGGCGAGGCGGGCGACGCCTTCTACGCGATCCGCTCCGGTCAGATGGAGGTTCTCAAGGACGGGGAGCAGGTCGGGACGGTCGGCCCAGGCTCCTACGTCGGGGAGATCGCGCTGCTGCTCGACGTGCCCCGCACCGCGACGGTCCGAGCACGGACGCCCGTTCGCGCGTACCGTCTCGACCGGGAGGGTTTCGACGCGCTCGTGGGAGACGCCTTCCGCAAGGGCTCGCTGGAGACGAAGGTGAGCCTGAGCAGGGTTCAGGCGAACTGAGGGGAGCGGACCGAGATGGATTGCTGGCACTGCCGCCGAACCGCCGTCGGAGCCTGCCGTTTCTGCGGCCGCGGCATCTGCGAGGACCACGTGGAGACGCAGCCGTACATCCTGGAGCTCTTCCGCAGCAAGGATGTCCGCAAGGCCCTCGTCGTGGAGGACGCGCTCTACTGCGGAGCCTGCACGCCCCGGCCCGACCCCCTGGATCTCCCCGAGCTCGACTGAGGGAGAGGCCGTCGTGTGACGGGCGTCACAGGATCGCCGTGATGGAGAACACACGCCTTCCGTGACGGATGGCACACACCTCCGCTCCCGGAAGGAGTTGGATAGCCCTATCAGCGAGATGAGGGGGGAGGTGCCCAACATGGCGGACAAGAAGGTGACACCGGCGAAGCCGGAGAGCTCCAAGACCTCGAAGTCCACGGCCACGACGGCGGCGAGCCGCGTGACCAAGAAGCGCGCGCTCAAGAAGCGGAACATGAAGAAGGCGCACTACAAGTAGTTCAGCATCACCACCGCACGACGCAACGATCGATCAGCGAGGAGGAGGTGACTCGGATGGCGCAGAAGAAGATCGCTCCCGCGAAGCCCTCCGCCGAGAAGGCGGAGAAGTCCTCCTCCAAGACCGCCGCGACGCGCGTGACCA
>JBJMLP010000109.1:0-5619 GCA_045805245.1 Actinomycetota bacterium
AGGCGAGGATGTGCACCGCGAACCACGCGGCGCGCTCCCATCCGTAGGCCGGAACGACGAAGACCGGGTCGGTGGTGAGCGCGATCACGATGCCCGGCGCGACACGGACGACGCCGACGTCGACGCCGTGACGAGGACCGACGAGCACGTCGGCATCCGAAGCTCCGAGACGCCGGAGGATCACCTGCTCGAAGAGCTCGGCGGTCGCCTTTCCGGTGCGAGGACGCTCGCTCACGTCGCGTCCTTCGCGGTTCGGACGGCTTTGACGAGCGCCCGAGTCGCGGCAACCGGATCCTCCGCAGCGCCGACGCTGGAGACGACCGCGACGCCGGCGGCGCCGGCTCCGATCACCTCGGCGGCGTTCGACGCGTCGATGCCGCCGATGCCCACGACCGGAAGTCGCGACGCGCACGCGGTCGCTTCGACTCCCTCGAGGCCGAGCGGTTCCGCTTCCGGCTTCGTCGCCGTCTCCCATACGGTGACACCGAGATAGTCGGCGCCCGCGATCTCCGCGGCAGGAACGTCCTGCGGACCGCGGACGCTCACGCCGAGCGCTCGATCGCCGCCGATCGCGGAACGGGCTCCGGAGATGTCATCGGACTGCCCGACGTGCGCTCCGTCCGCTCCGCCGGCGGCGGCGACATCGAGACGGTTGTTCAGGATGAACATCACCCGCTCGCTCCGGCATCGGTCGGCAAGCACCATCGCGAGGGGCAGGAGTTCCTGGTCGCTCAGCTCCGGCGCACGGAGCTGGATCGCCGTCGCACCTCCGCGGATCGCCGCCTCGGCGACCTCGCGGTGGCCACGGCGAGGAACGAGCCCGCTCGAGCTGATCACGCACACGTCGAGCGGCAGTCTCGAGCGGTCGATCTCGATGGAGACGCTCCCTCCGCCAGCATTACCTGGATCAGGTTCGCGGGTCGCCGGCGCATCCGTGCCGGCCTCTCAGCCCGGTCGCCCGAGCTCCCCGGTGTTGCAGGTCGATTCTAGCGACGCTCAGACCTGACGGTTGTGCTGCGCGTGGGCGACCTTCCGCTCCCGGCGCACCTTCTTCCAGTCGCTCGACTTCGTGGAGAACAGCACGTCGGTCACGATCTGCCCCACGCCGATCGCGACGATCACCCAGGCCGCCCACGCGGGAGCGTCCGACGCCGGCCAGAACGCGAGCGCGATGAACGGCGCGACCTTCGACGCGATCGCACCTGACGCGTGCATCATCGCCCGCTCCTTCGGCGCCGTTCGCAGATACGTCGCGTAGTCGGTCTTGATGCCCGGCCGCGGAGGAAAGGGACCTCCGAAGAAATACGACGTGAAGCGGATGCCCACGAGCCTCCCAACCGCCCAGTGCCCGAGGTCGTGGGCACTCACCGACAGGATCCCGGCCGAGGCCACGAGCGCGAGCCCTGCGAGGGTCTCGTTCGACGTCGAGAGCGCGAACCGGATCGCACCCGCTCCCATCGCGGTTCCCGCGACCAGCACGGAGTTCCCGAACCAGATGGGGAACCGTGGCCGGACGCCCTCCTCGAAGGCCTTCCGGTCGATCCTTCCGGCAACGTCGGCCCATTCCTCGGTCAGGGCGGGGTCCGCCTTCACCTTGGCGAGGAGCTTCCAGAACCCGAGCGCTCGGAGATCCGTCTCCCCGGCGTCTACGGCCTCCTCGATGCGCCGGAACGCATCCTGGTAGCTCTCGGTCGAGGCACCATCCTGCGGTTCCTGCACGGGTCGGCCCTCCTCTTCCCATACAATGCGCGTCGGACGCGCGGCCCCCCGACCGTCCCTGGCATCGAAAGGGGTCCACAACAACGTCGCGTACGACGAGCATCGGCCCGACGGCCGCTTCCCCTCTGGCTCGCTCGGAGCTCACCACCCTCGACGGGCGGTATCGCGTGATCGAGCGTATCGCCTCGGGTGGCATGGGTGAGGTGTACCGCGCGTACGACGCGGTTCTCGCGCGGGAGGTCGCCATCAAGGTCCTCCACCGCCATCTGGCCGGGGACCCGGGGTTCATCGACCGCTTCCGGACGGAGGCGCGCTCCGCCGCGTACCTGAACCACCCGAACATCGTCGCGGTCTACGACTGGGGCGCGAGCGACGGCGTGTACTTCATGGTCATGGAGTACGTCCGCGGCCACAACGTTCGCGAGGTCCTGACGGAGACGGGGCGCTTGGAACCGGCGCAGGCGGCCGTGATCCTTCTGCAGGTGCTCTCCGCCCTCGAGCACGCGCATCGCCAGGGCATCGTCCACCGTGACGTGAAGCCCGAGAACATCCTGCTGACGACCGAAGGCACCGCGAAGGTCGCGGACTTCGGCCTCGCGCGCGCGTACTCCGACATGAAGTCGACGCAGAGCGGGATGGTCACCGGCACCGTCCAGTACCTCGCGCCGGAGCAGATCCGCGGCCAGCCCGCGGAGCCGCGGACCGACGTGTACGCCGTCGGGGTCGTCGGCTACGAGCTGCTGACCGGCCGCGCGCCCTTCTCCGGCGAGACCTCGATGTCGATCGCGTATCAGCATCTCTCCGACCGCATCCAAGCGCCGTCGAAAATCGCGCCCTCGGTGCCGGATGCGCTCGACCGGATCGTCCTGCACGCCACGGAGAAGACGCCCGAGGAACGCCCGCAGACCGCCCAGGAGATGCGGCAGGAGTTGATCGCGGCCGCGCGGGACCTTCCACCGGCGCGCCCGGTTGCCGAGCTCGTCCAAGAGCTCCCGGACGTCGAGGAGGGCGGCCCTGAGCGGGCACCGACGATCCGGATCCCGGAAGCCGAGGATCCGGAACCGCGCCGCCACCGGAAGGCCCGCCCCCGGCTGCGCAAGGCCCTCCTCTGGCTCCTCGCGATCGCCGCCCTCGTCGCGGGCGCGTGGGCGGTCTGGACGTTCCTGATCCCGCACACAACGCACGTTCCGCAGGTCGAGCGGCTGTCCGTGAGCCAGGCACGCCAGCGTCTCGACCACGCTGGACTCGATGCGAAGCTCGGAAAGCCGGTGTTCTCCTCCAGCGTTCCCGACGGAAAGGTCGCCGGAAGCGTTCCCGCCTCGGGAGCGTCGCTGCGGACAGGCAGCGTCGTGACGCTCCACGTCTCGAAGGGACCGCGGATCGTGGAGGTCCCGAAGGTGGAGGGCATCCCGTTCCAACGCGCACGGTCCGTCATCACCGGCGGCAACCTCGCGCTCGGCGCCGTGAAACATCGTTACAGCGACACCGTTGACAAGGGCATCGTCATCCACCAGTCCGAGGCCGCGAAGCAAACGCTCCCCTCCGGCACCAAGATCGACGTAATCGTGAGCCAGGGACCGGCCCCGGTCCAGATCCCGAACGTGGAGGGCGACTCCGTGGCGAGCGCGACGTCGCAGCTCCAGTCGCTCGGCCTGAAGGTCGAACGTGTCGACCGGTTCGACAACCACGTGCCTTTCGGCCAGGTGATGCACGTCGTTCCGAAACCCGACTCCACGGTGCACCGCGGGGACTCGGTGACGCTGTACGTCTCCAAGGGCCCGGAGACGTTCCCGATGCCGAACGTGAAGGGGATGTCCGTCGGAGCCGCGGTCGCGAGCCTCGAGGCACACGGGCTGCACGTGGTGAAGCACGTCGTGCCGTTCTCCCTCGGAGCCCTCGTGATCTCCCAGCGGCCGGGCGCCGGCGCGACCGTCCACGCCGGAGACACCGTCGACATCTACGTGGCGTGAGGATCGGAGCGCACCTCCGTACCAAGCGCGCCGTCGACGTCGTGATCGAGACGGCTCGGTCCTACGGAGCGGACGCGGCGCAGCTGTTCATCTCCAGCCCGCGGGCCTGGGCGGGGCCGATCATCTCCGAGGAGGAGGGTCGGACGTTCCGCGAGCGCTGGAAGGAGTCCGGTCTCGGCCCGATCTTCGTGCACGCGCCGTACCTCGTGAACATCGCGTCGCCCAACCCCGAGTTCGTGGAGAAGTCGCGCACGCTTCTGGCCCGGACGATCGACGGATGCGAGGCGATCGGAGCGAAGGGCCTCGTCGTGCACGCCGGCTCGGGCGTCGAGGGAGAGCGCGACGCAGCGGTCGAGCGCGCCGCGAGGATCCTCGCGGAGCTCGTTCCGATGGCCGACAAGACCAGCATCGTCGTCGAGCTCATGGCCGGCACTTCGGGGGCGGTCGCCTCTACCTTCGACGAGGCGCGGGAGCTGTTCGGGCTCGTCGATCAAGAGGAGTTGCGGCTCTGCACCGACACCTGCCACCTCTTCGCGACCGGCTATGACCTGGCGACCGCCGCCGGTGTGGAGAAGGCGTTCGGAGAGCTTCGTTCCAACGGGCTGGAGGATCGCCTGCTCCTCGTGCACGCGAACGACTCGGAGTTCCCGCGCGGAGAGCACCGCGACCGCCACACGAACATCGGTGACGGCCACATCGGGGTCGAAGGCTTCCGCGCGATCCTGGCAGAGGAGGCCGTTCGGAACGCTGCAGCCGTGCTTGTGGAAACGCCGGGCGACGTGGAGGCGCACCGCCGCGACGTCGAGACGCTCCGCGGCCTGCTCTAGCTACGGCTGGAGCTCGGCCCTCGGTCCCTCCTGATAGGAGTACCGCTCCTCCGGCCAGGGATCCGCGTGGATGTGATACCCGCGCGTCTCCCAGAAGCCGCGGACGTTGCGGTCCGTGAACTCGATCCCGCGGAGCCATTTCGCGCTCTTCCACGCGTAGCGCTTCGGAACGACGAGCCGCAGCGGATAGCCGTGCTCCGGCGCGAGCTGCTCCCCCCGGTTCCCCCACGCAACCAGGACGTCGTCGTCGTCCATGGCCTCCATGGAGAGATTCGACGTGTAGCCGTGTTCGCAGTGCGCGATCACCCACTTCGCGTCCGCCGTCGGCCGCGCGCGCTCCGCGAGCGTCTTGAACGAGATCCCCTCCCAGGCGTTGTCGAGCGTCGTCCAGCCCGTCACGCAGTGCATGTCCGCGGGGACGTTCGTGTGCGGGAGCGCCTTCAGGTCGGAGTACGAGAGCGTGTACTCGTTCTCCACGAGACCGTAGATGCGCAGATCCCACGTGGACACGTCGAAGTGCGGGATCGATCCGAAATGGAGCACCGGCCACCCCTTCACGAGCCGTTGACCGGGCGGGACGCGCTTCGCGACCTCCTCCGGCAACTTCTGCTTGAACAACGCCATCGCTTAGCCCTCCTCCTGGCTCGACCGACCTTCGGACGCGATCGAGCGCCACGCGCTCACCGTCTCCTCGACGCCGGCATCCGTGACATCCACGTGCGTGACCATTCGAACCCGGTCGCCGATCAGCGTGGCGAGGACGCCGGCGTCTCGCAAGCGATCGAGCAGCGCGAGCGCGTCGGGAAAGCCGGCGGCCGGAGGGTCCACGTACACCATGTTCGTCTCCACGGAGTCCGGATCGACCGCGCCGGGGAGCGCCTCCGCCACGCCTTCCGCCAGCCGGCGGGCGCGCTCGTGGTCCTCGTGGAGGCGCTTCGGTCCTTCCTCCAGCGCGATCAGCCCGGCGGCGGCGACGATCCCCGCCTGCCGCCAGGCGCCGCCGAAGAGGATCTTCATCCGCCGCCCCTCGCGGACGAGCTCCCGGGAGCCGCACAGGATCGACCCGATCGGCGCGCCGAGACCCTTGGAGACGCAGAACATCA
>JBJMLP010000110.1:0-6655 GCA_045805245.1 Actinomycetota bacterium
GACGACGGGGAGATGCAGCACGTTGGTGCGGTTCCCCTCCGCGAAGAGGTAGTTGAGCGCGACGTCTCCCGGGAGCTCGTCGGTGCGAAGGAACTCGGTCCGGGACATGCCGGCTGGCTCGCAGACGCGTTTCTTCACAAGTTCCCGGAAGGGGATGCCGCTGATGCGCTCCGCGATCAGCGCGAGCACGACGTAGCCGCCGTTGCAGTAGGAGAAGCGCTCGCCCGGCGGGAACTTCGTCGGAAAGCCGTCGAGGACCTCGAGGAAGGCTTCTGTCGTCGACAGCCGGTGTACGGGAACCTGGAGCACGTACTCGGTGATCGGCCGGTCGATGTCCTCGTCGAGGTAGTCGCCGATCCCGGAACGATGGGCGAGGAGCTGCTCCACCGTCACCGCATCGTCGATCAGCGGAAGATCGCTGCCGAGGACGGAGCGCGCTGTCGTATTCCAGTCGAGGGAGCCTGTCTCGATCAGGCTGACCACCGTGAGGGCGGTCATCCCTTTCACCCCGCTCGCGATCGGGAACCGTGTGGACACGGTGTTCGCGATGGCGTGCGCCCGGTCGGCGAGGCCGTTCGCCTCTTCCAGAAGAGTGTCTTCCCCGCGGTTGAGGCGCACGACGCCCGAGAACGAGGTCTCGGACGCGAGGCGTCGAACGGAGGCGAGCACATCGTCCATGGCGTCGGAGGATATCGGGGACGTCGGCATCCCCGTCCGGGGAGCGACGGATACGATCCGCCGGTGACTAGAGCCAGCAGCGCACCGCACGCTGCGGATGAGCGGATCGTCCGCATCCTCGACCGCATCCGCTCGATCCCCGAGGGGTTCGTGCGGACCTATGGCGACGTCGATCCGGTCGCGCCTCGTCTCGTCGGCAGGGTGCTGGCGGAAACGGAGGAGGACCTCCCATGGCATCGCGTCGTGCGCGCGGACGGGAGCGTCGCGAAAGGAGCGACACAGCTGCGGCTCCTCCGCGGCGAAGGCGTTCCGCTCCGTGGAAAGCGCGTCGATATGGACCAAGCCAGGATCCCGGAGTAGTTCGAGGTGGAGCGCCCCCGGGAGGAATCGAACCTCCGACACCCGGTTTAGGAAACCGGTGCTCTATCCACTGAGCTACGAGGGCGGGAGTTCGATTCTAGCGTCCGACGTGCAGGTTCTCGGTTCCGCGTAGGTCGCCGCGCGTTCGACATGTGCAGTCTCGGGAAGAATCCGGGCAGAATTGACCTAACGTCCCGCACGGGGAGGGTGACGAACATGGCGGAGAAGAAAAAACCGCGAGGCGTTTCGATCACGTTCCGGGTCTGGCGCGAGGGCGAGAACGAGAACGAGATCTGGCTTGGGTCCGGTATTGAAGGATCACCGCCCATCTACATCAGCAAGAGTCCGAAGTCCAAGGCCTACCTCCCGACGGCATGGGAGCACCTTGACCGCGCGCTGAAGGCGAACGGTAAGTAGGCCGGTGTCTGTGTGTTGTCTAGGTGTCCTGGCGTGACGCGCTGTCGGATTCGGGTAACCTCACTGTCTCCATTGTCAGGACCGGAGAAGAAGATCTGAATCCCTTGACAATGCAGTAGACGCTCAGCGAAAGCTCCCACGCCGCCTCGATCAACCCGGCGAGGCTCTGGATCCCGCCGCTCCGGGGGATCGCGTTGAACACGACCAAGAGGCCAGTGATCATCACGGCCGGGCCCCCGATGAGACCGAGCCACGTCATGCGACGGGGCACCAACTCGGAGCGATACATCAGGTAACCGAGGATCACGCCGTTCGCGAGACCGGACCAGAAACCCGGCCCGACGAGGAACGCCCGGTAGTAGTTGGCGACGAAGATGTTCCCCGCAAGAGCTGAGGTCGCTGTGCCCTCCTGCCGCATCAAGAGGAACGACAGCGCAGCGACGATCCCGATGGCGATGAACATCGCCTCACACAGGCGCGCCGCCACGTAGCCGATCGCTCCCATCTCGCTCTCGCGCTTTAGCGCCGGGTACGCCAGGACCGCGGTGCCGACATTCGCGACGATCAGGAGGATCTCCAGCGCGGCACCCGTCGAGATGCCGAATGAGGGATTCGCGCCGTTCCCGGCGATCAGGCTGGGCGTGTCCAGAAACTTCGCGTAGCCAATGAAGTACGCCGGAATCGACGTCAAGAACGTGGCGAGGAAGAACCAGCCGAAGACTCGTCCAAGCGTCTCCGGTCGATAACGATGGCGCCCATCCAGGATCGTCCTCTCAGCCATTCGCCCCGCTCCTCTCCGGCGTACCTGGGAGACGGGACGCCTGCTGTCAGCAATACCCAGGCAGCCCTGAACCGAACTCTTGTTGTTGAACCGTCCGTGAGAAACCGCTCACGCAGGAGGTACGGCCGTATGAAGACGCCCTCCTGGGGGATCTGCGGACGGGACATCGCTCGCGACCGAGCATCACGTCGTCGGGCGGCGACCCGCCGCCCACGGCTCTACTCGGAGTTCTGCCCGAGATTCTTCCCCGCGCGCGATCACGTTGAGCGTCGTCGCACGTCGGAACTCCCGGCCGCCGCGCGTGCAAGCGGTTCCCTAGACCGGTGCCTCATAGGGGTAGATGTGCAGCGCGGATCGGGAGTGGTTCGACAAGGCGGTAATCTCCGCGCGCAGCCCGAGTCGGACGGCCTCGATCGACGGAGCAGAGCTTGAACGTAGTGCGAGCATCCGGAACCCCATTCGAACGCGGCCGCGCGATCGGCCGCGGGCTCGCGGAGTCGATCGGCGACTCCCTCGGGTTCGTGACCCGCTATCTCGAACGGCACGGCCTCACCGAACGTGCGCTCGACCACTTGCTCGGCCCGTACGTGGCGGCCTCCGAAGCGGCGATGCCGGGACTCATCGATCAGGTGCGGGGGATCGCCGAAGGGGCGGACCAGCCGTTCTCCCGGGTCATGGCGGCGAACGCCTTCGAGGAGATCTACGGGCAGGTCGAGCTCGACGGCGGGACGCTCAAGCCGCTCGAGCGATGCACCGACGTCGTGGTCGCCGGTCCCAGCGGGCCGCTGCTCGGGCACACCGAGCAGTGGTACGCGGGCGATGAGGGTGCCGTCGGTCTCGTGGTTGACGTGCCGGATGACAGTCCGGTGGTCCTCGCGCCCGTGGTGGCAGGCACCTTGCCGTTGGTCGGCATCAACGAGCACGGGCTCGCCGTGGGAGCGATGTCGCTCTCCGCCGGCGACGAGCGGGTCGGCATCCCGAGGGCGCTCATCGCCCGGGACGTGCTCGACGCGACGGATGCGAGGGATGCGACCGAACGGGCGACGCGCCCCGGACGGGCGGGTGGCTATTCGTATCTGTTGGCGTTCCCGGACGAGGAGGCTCGCTGCGTGGAGACGACGGCGACGCGGGACGCGGTCGTAGGCTCCACCGTTCATACGAACCACGCGCTCGATCCCTCGGTGTCCGAGGTCACGTTCCCGACGTCGTCCGACAGTGTCTGCCGTTTCTCGCGTACCGCAACCCTCGCTACCACTGTCGATCCGACCATCGACGGGGTCGTATCGATCCTCGCCGACCACGACGGAGCTCCGGAAAGCATCTGCGCGCACCCCGACCCGGCTGAGGGAGACGAGGGCTCGACGATCCTGTTCGCCATGGTCGCGGAACCCGCTCGAAGGTCGCTGACGATCGCCGCCGGACATGCCTGCACCGGAACCTTCGAGACGTTCCACCTGGATGAACTGATTTGACGCGCGGAACTCCATTGCGCGAGGCTCCACGGATGCGACGGAAACTGCTCGCGTCGGCACTGGTGATTGCGATCGCGGCGATATCTCCCGCGGTCCTCACGTCGTCCGCTTCGGCGATCACGGCGCGTGGCCACGGCTATCGGTCGTGGCTCCGGGGCAACCCCGCCGACGTCGACGTCGCCGTGCAATCCGGCGCGATGCTGGAGGGCGGCGCGAAGGATCTCCGCGACGCGTGGTCCTGGTTCCTCGAGCGCGCCGGGTACGGAGACATCGTCATCATCTGCGCCACCTGCACCAAGGAGTACAACCCGTACGTGATGAACATCCACCCGGTGGACTCGGTTCAGACCCTGAAGATCACGAAACGGATCGGATCCTCGGACCCCTTCGTCGTCAACAGCGTTTCGACGGCGGACGGCATCTTCTTCGCCGGCGGTGACCAGTCCGACTACCTGCGGATCTGGAACGCGACCCCGGTGAGTGACGCCATCAACGCGGCCATCGCGCGCGGCGTTCCGATCGGAGGCATCAGCGCGGGCCTCGCGATCTCGGGCCAGTTCTATTTCTCGGCGTACAAGAACACGGTGGTCTCCAAGCGGGCGATGGAGAACTGCTACGGCCAGAAGATCCAGCTCCGCCGCGACCTGATCCGCTACCCGCCGCTCGCGGACACGATCACGGACTCACATTTCACGGAGCAGGGCCGCCTCGGGCGGCTCCTCACGTTCATGTCGAGGATCCTCACCGACCGGTGGGCCCCGGTGGTTCGGGGCATCGGGATCGACGAGGCGACGGCCGTTCTCCTGGATGCAGCCGGACAGGGCCGAGTGATCGGAACCGGCAACGCGTCGTTCATCCGGATGGACCGCGGCGACGTCGTGACGTGCGCGCCGGCAACTCCGGTCAGCACCGGAGTCGTTCGGGTGGACGTGCTCCACGAGGGTCAGTCATTCGATCTCACGAACTGGACCAGCCCGACCCCGCCGACGTGGGCGCAGATCAACGACGGCGTACTGACGTATCCCGTCCTCATCCCGTAATCACCGACAGGCTGGCTCGACAGCCTCGTAAGGAACCGGCTCAGAAGCCGGACATCACCGCGACGACGGTGTCTCTCAGCGCGGGATTCCCCTCGGACGACACCGTGATCGGGCAGCGGTACTTCACTCCCACCGCTCGAGGAGAGGTGATGACGTTCAGGGTGAAGACCTTCCGCTGGTTCTGCGAGGACGAACCGAAGTCGAAGGAGAGCGTCCCGCTCTCGAACTCCTTGGTCACGTTCTGCGCGCCGTAGTGCGGCCGCTTCTGCTCTCCCATCAGGACCTTGTTGACGGGGAAGTTACGGTTCCCCTTGCATCCCTGAACCGAGATCGTGTCGGGGACGGCGCCGTCGTTCTCGGCCACGATCCAGAAGCGAACACCTTCGCCGTTGTCGATGGCCTGGGAGATCGTCTGCCGCGAGCCGTTGGCGTTGTAGACGTTCCGTCCGCGCCACGGGTGGGGCGGCGGATTGATCGTGCAGCCTGTGCTCTGTCCACAGAGCTTGATCCAGGCGTCGGGGCGGTAGGAGCGATCGAACCGCGCGCTCACCGAGTGCGCGGCATCCATGGTGACCTGGCACGTGCCCGTGCCGGAGCAGCTCCCACTCCAACCCAGGAAGGTCGAGCCCGAAGCAGGCGTGGCCGTGAGCGTCACCGTCGTGCCCGATGCGAAGTCCGAGGAACACGTCGCGCCGCAGGAGATGCCGGGCTGAGCGTCGCTCGCGACGGTTCCTCCGCCGGTGCCGCTCTTCGTCACTGTGAGCGACCACGTTGCTGCCCCCGCGAAGGCCGAGGTTCCCGCGAACGTCGCGAGGACCATCAGGAATGCCAGGGGGGCGATTCGCTTGGTCACGAGTGCTCTATCGGCCGATCGGCGGCGCGTCTGAAGGGCGGAGGACCGGGGGATGCTCATCCCGGCCGGGGAAAGGTGACCCGAGATGCCCATGGGAGGGCTATCTGGGAAGCTCGGCCTGTCGACGAGGGGGGTGGATGTGCGGATCGGGACGCTGGCCGGCGTCGTAGCTCTCTGCTTCGTGTTGGCGTCGATCGCCGGCGGGGCGCCGGCAGGAGCAACCCTGCCCGGGACCAACGGTCGCATCGCGTTCGCGCGAGGTATCCGCCACGTCCGCATCCTCTACGTGGATGCGGACGGCTCGCACCGTCACGCCTTGACGTCGGCCTCGGGCGTGCGGAGCGATCCCGCCTGGTCGCCGAACGGGTCGCAGCTCGCGGCGGAACACGTGACGTCGAACGACTCCGCCATCTTCACGATGAAGGCGGACGGCGATCATCCACGGCGGCTGACCAGAGGGGCGTTCGACGTTCAGCCGGCCTGGTCTCCGGACGCGACGGAGATCGCGTTCGCGCACTGTTGCGCCTCGACCGATCCCGCCTCCTTCTCGCTGGAGATCGCGCGGCTGGACGGCTCGATCGTGCGACATCTCCATTTCGGTGGGCATGCCGATCTTTCGCCGTCGTTCTCTCCCGACGGAACGCGCATCGTCTTCGAGCGCTGCTGCTTCCACCCGCAGAACCTCGCGACCGGAACCTCGGAGGTGTTCGTGTGGAACCTCCGCTCGGGCGGGCTGCGGCGGTTGACGAACGACCGCGTGAACGAGAGCTCTCCGGATTGGGGTCCCGACGGCGAGCGGATCGTGTTCCAGCTGGGCGGAACGAGCGGCCTCGCCCCCGGAGCGCGTCCCCCCGCGGGCACGGGCGACGTGGAGGTCATGAACCTCGATCGGACCGGAGCCCGCGTGCTGACGAGCGGGCAGCATTCCTACGAGCCGGCCTTCTCCCCGGACGGCACCCGGATTGTGTTCGGGTCCTGCGAATCGTCGGGAGCATGTGATCTCTGGACGATGGACGCCTCGGGGGGCGACCTCGTGCAGGTCACGCGGGGCGAC
>JBJMLP010000111.1:0-4353 GCA_045805245.1 Actinomycetota bacterium
CGCTCAGGATCGCGGCGGCCGCGACGAGCCCGGGCATCGTGCCGAGGTTCTCCTTCGCCACGATGTAGGAGCCGCCGCCCTGCGGATACGCCTTCACGGTCTGCCGGTATGACGTAACGACGATCACGAGGAGAAGGCCGATCCCGAGGGAGAGCGGCAGGATGGCGCCCAGCGCCGCGGTGCCTGCGAGCGCCAGGACGAGCATCATCTCCTCGGTCGCGTAGGCAACCGAGGAGAGCGCGTCGGAGGAGAAGACCGGAAGCGCGAGGAATTTCGGCAGGAGCTGATGCTCGGACTTGAAGGTCGGGATCGCGTGACCCAGCAGGAGGCGCTTGGCGACCTCTCCCAGCCCGATCCGAGGCGTCGCTTCCATGGGGACGGATGGTAGAGGACCTGTCCGCGCGGGTCGACCGGCGGCCCGCGGTCGGCCCGCGACGGGTTCCTGAACCCGGAGACGCGTCGCGGCTATGCTCGCGCGCGGGTCCGCTTCACCAGCTGAACCATCTGAAGGGAGAGAGACATGGCTCGCAGACTTCTCGTCGTCCTGACCTCGATGGGATTGATGCTCGTCGGCCCGGCGATCGCGGCATTCTCGTTCGCGGCCACAGATGCACGTGCTCAGTGCACGATCACCGGGACCGCCGCCGACGACGTTCTGAACGGGACGACCAAGGACGACGTCATCTGTGGGAAGGCCGGCGCGGACGATCTCACCGGCGGGGAGGGCAACGACCTGATCCGTGGAGGCACCGGCGACGACGACTCGCTCGACGGCGAGGATGGGTCCGATGTTCTGAAGGGTCAGCAGGACGACGATCACCTCGACGGCGGCGACCAGAACGACAAGATGTACGGAGGACAGGGCGACGATCTCATCGGCTCGGATGACGGCCTCGGCGGAACCGACGACAATGCTCCCGAGAACGGGAACGACTACTTGAAGTCGCGCGACAATGTCTCCGGAAACGACGAGCTGAACCCGGACCCCGGCACGGACACTTGTGATATCGACGCCGGAGACACCATCAACGTCCTCACGAACGGCTGCGATCTCTGAACCTCCGGAACTCCGAAGGTCTGCACGCGAGCGAGACCGCGGGATACTGCGGGCGTGCCCGGAATCGAGATCACGCGAGGGAACGCCGAGGACATCCCGCGGCTGGAACCCCTCTGGGTGGCCGTCCACCATCAGCATCAGGCGGCGATGCCTGAACTCGCTCCGTACGTCTCCGACGAGGTGACCTGGCGCGAGCACTTCCCGATGTACGAGGAGCTGTTCGGCAAGCCGGACACGTTCCTGTTCCTCGCGAGCGACGGTCCCGAGCTCATCGGCTACGCACTCGGCCACGTCGAGCCCGTGGAGGAGTCCTGGATCGCCGATACGTGGGTAACCGCTCCACGCATCGGGGAGCTCGAGTCGATCTCCGTCCTGCCGGACTATCGGAGCAGCGGCATCGGTTCCCGGCTGCTCGACGAGGTCCATCGAGAGTTCGAGCGGCTCGGGGTGGAGGACCTCATCATCGGTCTGCTGCCGGGGAACGAGGCGGCGCTCCGGTTCTACGAGCGCCACGGGTACCGCCGGACGTGGCTCTACGTAAGCCGGTTCCGGAGCGGCGGTCGCTGAGCGGCTAGGCGCCCGCGGAGGCGCGAGCCGGCAGGCGCTGGAGCTCGTCCACCACGCCGCCGATCACCTGCTTCGCGTCGCCGAACAGCATCTGCGTCTTGTCCAGATAGAACAGTTCGTTCTCGATGCCGGCGAACCCGGAACGCATCGAGCGCTTCACGACGATGATCGAGCGTGACTGGTCGACCGCGAGGATCGGCATCCCGTGGATCGGGCTGTTCGGGTCGTTCCGCGCCGCCGGGTTCACGACATCGTTCGCCCCGACGACGAGCGTGACGTCGGTCTGCGCGAACTCCTCGTTGACCTGCTCGAGGTCGCGGAGCGCGTCGTAGGGAACGTCGGCCTCCGCGAGCAGCACGTTCATGTGTCCGGGCATGCGGCCCGCGACCGGATGGATGGCGAAGAGGACCTCCACGCCACGACGGATCAGCGCGTCGTAGAGCTCACGGACCTTGTGCTGGGCCTGCGCGGCCGCCATCCCGTAGCCGGGAACGATGATCACCCGCTGCGCGGCGTCGAGGAGCATCGCGGTCTCCTCCACGTCGACGCTGCGGACGGGCCGCGTTTCCATCTCGCCGGTGGTGCTCGTGGTGGACTCCGCCCCGAAGCCCCCGAAGACGACGTTTCGGAACGAGCGGTTCATCGCCCGCGACATGATCAACGACAGGATCAGGCCGGAGGAGCCGTCGAGGGCTCCCGCGATGATCAGCAGCTCGTTGTGCAGGACGAAGCCCATCGCCGCGGCCGACAGGCCCGCATAGGAGTTCAGCAGCGAGATGACCGTCGGCATGTCCGCGCCGCCGATCCGGATCACGAGCATGAAGCCGACGATCAGCGACACGGCGATCAGGAATGGGAAGAGATACGTCTTCGACGGATCGGCGACGAGGGCGGCGATCAGCCCGATGCCGACGACGAGCATCCCGATGTTGACGATGTTCTGTCCCGGGTAGACGAACGGTTTATCCCGGAAGACCCCCTGGAGCTTCCCTGCGGCGATCAAGCTCCCCGTCACGGTGAGGAAGCCGAGGAGGACCTCCACGCCGATCGCTCCGGCCTCGAAATGGCTGAGGTGCGGCTCGCCGAGGTAGTACTCCGCGGTCCCGACGAGGCCCGCGGCGAGCGCGCCGAACGCGTGGGAGAGCGCGGTCCGCTGCGGCACCGCCGTCATCGGGATCCGGCCCAGGGGGACGCCGACCGCGATGCCGAGGATCCCGGCGACGAGGATCCATTCGTAGTTGACGATCTCCGACTTCAGAAGCGTCGTCACGACGGCGAGCACCATTCCGGCCTCGCCGATGTGGACGCCTCTGCGCGCCGTCGACGGATGAGACAGCCACTTCAGGGCGAGGATGAAGCAGACGCCCGAGACGAGGTACGAGAGCGAGACGAGGTTCTCGTTCACGACCCGGCCTCGGGCTTCTCCGCGGGACGGCGCGCCGGCTCGCGACGGCGGAACATCTTCAGCATCCGGTCGGTGATCAGGAAGCCGCTGACGGCGTTCGTCGTGGAGGCGAACACCGCGATCGCGCCGAGGATCGTCGCGAGGTGTCCCTGTCCGGACCCGGCGAGGATCAGCGATCCGACGAGCGAGATCGCAGAGATCGCGTTCGTCAGCGACATCAGCGGCGTGTGGAGGAGCCCCGGCACCTTCGTGATGACCTGGAAGCCGAGGAACGAAGCCAGGACGAACACGTAGAGCTCGAGGATGAGCTCGCTATGCATCGACGGCTCCGGTCTCGGCCTGGGAGACGGTTTGCGGCTGGACCGTCCTCTGCGCCTCCGGCATGCGTTCGAGCACGCGCTCGTTGACGATCTCGCCGCCGCGCACCACGAGCGTCGCCTTCACGATGTCGTCCTCGGGCACTCCCTCGCCCGGATCGTTCTCGAGCAGATGGAGGAGGTACGCGGTCACGTTCTTCGAAAACATCTGGCTCGCGTCTCGGGGGAGCGCCGCCGGGAGGTTCGTCGGACCCAGGATCGTGACGCCGTTCGGGGTCTCCACGACGTCGTCGGCGCGCGTGAGCTCGCAGTTGCCGCCGCGCTCGGCGGCGCAATCGACGATCACCGTCCCGGTGTTCATGCGTCCGACGGCCTCCGCGGTCACGAGGAGCGGCGACGGCGCGCCTGGGATCAGGGCGGTCGTCACGACGACGTCGGCGCCCGAGACGACATCGGCCAGGAACGCCTGCTGGCGCCGCGTGAACTCCTCGCCGAGCTGCTTCGCGTAGCCGCCCGAGTCCTGGGCGTCGTCGCCCGTCGCCGGCATCGAGAGAGGTCGCGCTCCGACGCTCTTGATCTCCTCCATGGCCGCTGGCCGCACGTCGTACGCCTGGACGATCGCGCCGAGCCGACGTGCGGTCGCGATCGCCGTGAGGCCCGCGACGGCGGCGCCGATCACGAACACCTGCGCGGCGGGGAGCGTTCCCGCCGCCGTCGTGAGGAGCGGGAACATCTTCGGGAGGCGATCGGCGGCGAGGAGGACCGCCTTGTAGCCGACGAGGGTGGCGCTGGAGGAGAGTGCATCCATGCTCTGGGCACGGGAGGTGCGGGGGAGCAGATCGAGCGCGAAGGCGTCCACCTTGCGCTCCGCGGCCTTGCGTACTCGTTCGGGGTGGGACAACGGATCGAGCAACCCAACGATCGCGTGGCCCGGCCGGAGATCGTCGAGCGGATCCCACTCCGGAGACGTCGGACGGACCGCGAGGAGGACGTCGGCGTCGAGCACG
>JBJMLP010000112.1:0-6067 GCA_045805245.1 Actinomycetota bacterium
CGTGGACAAGGGTGTCAAGTTCAGCAACGGATACGTGACGAACCCGATGTGCTGTCCGAGCCGGACGAGCATCCTGACCGGCGACTACTCCCACACGACGGGCGTCTACGAGAACCACCACGGGTTCGAGTCCTTCGACGACCACTCCACGGTGGCCACGTGGCTGAACGGAGCCGGCTACGACACGGCGCTGATCGGCCGGTATCTCAATGCGTATCAGCCGCCGTACATCCCCCCCGGCTGGGACCACTGGGACGCGAAGACGAACGGCGGAGGCGTCTACTACCACTACTCGATCAACGACGACGGCCGCATCGAGCACTACGGCGGGGCGCCGCGGGACTACTTCACCGACGTCGCGGCGGGCAAGGCCGTCTCGTTCCTCGACAGCTCCGTCGGGAAGCCTTTCTTCCTGATGTTCACTCCGAACGCGCCGCACTCACCGGCCGAGCCCGCGGAGAAGTACCTCCACGCGTTCCCCGACCTCCCTCGCTGGCGTCCGCCCAGCTACGACGAGACGCGTGTCCGCGACAAGCCGAAGTGGCTCCAGAAGCACGATCGGCTCGCCCCCGCGCAGCAGCACGCGATCGACGACTTTCGCCACGACCAGCTGCGGACGCTCCTCTCGGTCGACGACGCGGTCAGACGGCTGATGGACGAGCTCTACGCGACCCATCGGATCGCGAACACGCTGATCCTGTTCACCTCCGACAACGGATACCTCTGGGGGGAGCACCGTCTGGTCGGAAAGTCCGTTCCGTACGAGGAGAGCATCCGGGTTCCCTTCGTCGTCCGTTACGACGCGCTGGGGATCCAGCCCAGGGAGGACAGCCATCCCGTGCTCAATATCGACATCGCGCCCACGATCGCCCACCTGGCGGGCGTCTCCGACCACGGCGCGGACGGACGGAGTCTCCTGCCGCTCCTGCGAGATCCGAAGGCGCCTTGGAGGGCCCAATTCCTCGCGGAGCACATCGCGGGAGGGGCGATGCCCGCCTGGTGCGAGGTCCACGGAACCGGGCACGCCTACATCTATTATGCCGACGGTGAACAGGAGCTCTACGACCTGGAGAGGGACCCCTTCGAGTTGCACAACATCGCGGATTCCACGAGGCTCTCGGGGTACCGTCATCGGCTGCGGGAACTGTGTCGGCCGACGCCGCCGGGCCTGAAGCTTCCCTGATCGAACGGAGACCCGGAACATGAGACGGACCCTCGCGAGGATCGGCCTGAGCCTGTTGGTGCTCGCCGGTCCGACGGTCGCCCTCTCCGGCTCGCCGGAGCCCGTCGCGGCGGCGCAGAAGAAGCCGAACGTCGTGATCATCCTCACCGACGACCAGCGCTACGACACGCTCTCGGCGATGCCGAAGGTGCAGAACCTGCTCGTCAACCGCGGGGTCCAGTTCAACCAGGGGTTCGTCACGAACTCGCTCTGCTGCCCGAGCCGGACCAGCATCCTCACCGGGAACTACTCGCACACCACCGGGATCTGGCGGGACAACCCCCCGTTCGGCGGCTACGAAACCTTCTCGACCAACGGGGACCAGCAGTCGACCCTCGCCACGTGGCTGCATTCGGACGGATACAACACCGCCCTGTTCGGCAAGTACCTGAACGGCTACAAGGACGACGCCTCCGCGAGCGTGATCCCGCCCGGATGGGACTCGTGGAACGCCTTCGACCGAGCCGGCTACTACAACTATCACGCGTTCGTCGACAACAAGTTCGAGGCCTTCGGACATCATCCGCGCGACTACTCCACCGAGGTCATCGCCGACGAGGCTTCGAACTACATCCGGAACACGAAGTCGCCGTTCTTCATGTACTTCGCGCCGTACTCCCCGCACCGCCCGGCGATCCCGTCGCCCAAGTACCAGAACACCTACCGGAACCTGAAACCGTTCCGGGCACCGGGATACGACGAGCACGATGTGTCCGACAAGCCGCAATGGCTCCAGAAAGACGTCCCGCTCCTGACCCCGGAGCGTGAGCGGGCCGTCCAGGATTTCCGTCGGCGCCAGTACCAGACGCTGACCTCCGCGGACAACGCGGTCGGCAAGATCATGAGCGCGCTCAATCAAACGGGCGAGCTCAGCAACACCATCATCTTCTTCCTCTCCGACAACGGACAGGCCAGGGGCGAGCACCGGTGGACGAGCAAGAAGGTCGCCTACGAGCCGAGCATCCGGGTGCCGTACGTCGTCCGGTACGACCCCCTCACCAGGCACGCCTCGGTGGACAACTCCGACATGGTTCTCAACATCGACATCGCTCCGACGATCGCGGAGCTCGCCGGCGCGAAGGCGCCGCATATGGACGGCCAGAGCCTCGTTCCGTTACTCGACGGAACGGCGGACTCCTGGCGACAGGACTTCCTGATCGAGCACCTGTCCAAGAACAAGTCCCAGATCCCGCCGACGTTCTGTGCGGTTCGAAGCACCGACTATCTCTACGTGTATTACTCCACCGGCGACGAAGAGCTCTACAACCTCAAACAGGACCCGGCGGAGCTCCGCAATCGCGTCGACGATCCGGATCTCGACATCATCCGGGCGCAGATGCATTCACGGCTGAAGCAGCTCTGCTCGCCACATCCGCCGGGGTTGCATATCCACGGTATCTAGCCGCTCGCTCCGCCGCTAGCCGGCGTCGCGGTAGTGGAGGTGCACGGTGCCGTTGCCGAACCGTCGCTCGCTCTCCAACCGGAGCGGGCGTCGCACGCCGTTCGGCAGCGCTCGCGTTCCGCCCCCCACGAGGTGCGGGACGACGAACAGGTGCACGTCGTCCACGATCCCGGCGCGGAAAGCCTCCGCGGCGAGCGCGGCTCCTGCGATGCTCAGATCGGCCTCCGACGACGCCTTCATGCGCTCCACCTGCGACGCATCGAAGTCGCGCTCCAGCCGCGTCTTCGGGGTCGTGACCTCCTCCAGCGAGCGGGAGTAGACGACCTTGTCGGCGCTCCTCCAGATGTCGGCGTACTCCTGGACGAACGCGGGCGCCTCGGCGACGTCCATCGTCTGCCACTCCCGCAGGACCTCGTACATCCGTCTGCCGTAGAGGGAGGTTCCGACGCCGCGCTCGAGGTCGTTGACGGCCTGGTGGACCTCCTGATCCGGCGCGGCCCAATCGAAGTTCCCCCTCTCGTCCGAGATGTAGCCGTCGAGCGAGCAGATCGCGGCGTACACGAGTCTCCCCATGTCAGCGCGCCGCCCCGGGAAAGCTCTTCTCACCGGCGCGGACCGGGACGGAGAGCCAGTTCTCGCCCGGCGGGAGCGGACAGCTCCAGCGGCTGTTGTAGGCGCAGTTCGGGTTGTACGCGGTATTGAAGTCGACGACGACGTGGTCTCCGTCGACGTCGTGGACCTCGACGTAGCGACCGGCGCCGTAAGTCTCCTTACCGGACGTGGCATCCCGGAAAGGGAGGAACAGCTCCGGGTCGTCCTGCGATGCGTAGAGGGTCACCTCGGCGGGCGTTCCGTCCACCTCGAAATGGAGCTTGCCCGCGCGCGTGTAGACCTGATCGTCGCCCGTGGAGGTCGTCATGTGGACCTCGTCGACATCGACGTCGGTGTCGAGATCTCCCTCGAAGACGAGCGAGGGATCCTCCGGGTAGTAGGCGAGGCCGTCGAACGGCTCCTTCTGGTCGTCGTTCAGCGGCGAGTGCGGGTCCTCCTTGAAGAAAGCGTCCTTCTCGCGGCGGTACTCCTCGAGCTCGCTCATCGCGTGCCTCCCAACGGCGCTTCCGGAGTTTGCATTCCCTTCCGCGGCGGCGCCACTCGCGCGCGGAACCGCTCACCCTGAGCCTCCAGCGTGAGCGAGCTCGCCAGCACGCGCTCGTCGGCGTTCTTCGGTCCGATCAAGGAGACGGAGAGCGGCAAGCCGTCCGCGGACGCGCCGGCCGGTGCCGCGACGACCGGGGAGCCCGCCAGGTTGAAGGGCTCGGTGAACCAGGCGGGACCGCCCCGGTGGACGTCGATCTCGCGTCCGGGGGCGACCTCCACCGACTCGGCGTCGGTGCGCGGAGCCGGAAAGGGCGTCGTCGGCGCGAGCAACAGGTCGGCTTCGCCGAAGAGATCGTCGAACATGGCGGCGATCTCGGCGGCGCGGCGGCGGGCGTTGGCCCGCTCCTCGGTCGAGTACCTGCTTCCCCGCTCGAGGCTCCTTCGCATCGGCGCTGAAACGAGATCCGGCGCCGTTGTGAGCAGATCTCCGTGGGCGGCGGCGAGCTCGGCCCACGCCACCCCTCGCCAGACCGGGATGATGTCGTCGAGACCCTCGACCTCGCGCTCGGTGACGGTCGCGCCGATCTCCTCGAACGTCGCAGCGGCAGCGTCGACGGCCGCGAGTTGCTGCGGATCCGCCTGCGAGAACCATCCGCGGAGGACGGCCACATTCCCCGGCACGCCCGGCGCGATAGACACCGTGGCTCCCGACATCACTCGCCACGCAAGCTCGAGATCGCGAGCGGTCGACGCCATCGGCCCCGGACAGTCCAGCGAGGCCGCCATGGGCATCATCCCCGCGGTGGAGAGCCGCCTCGTCGTCGGCTTCATGCCCCAGCAGCCGCAGAACGCCGACGGCATCCGGATCGAGCCGCCGGTGTCGGAACCGAGTGCGATCGAAACGACGCCCGACGCGACGGCGGCGCCGGAGCCACCACTCGATCCTCCCGTGATGCGCGCCGCGTCCCACGGGTTGTGCGTCGCCCCGCACGCGGAGACGACGTTCGTCGCCCCCGCGGCAAGCTCGTGCTGGTTCGTCTTTCCGACGATCACGGCTCCGGCCTCGCGGAGGCGCACGACCATCTCGGCGTCGCGATCGGAGACGCGGCCGCGATAGGCGGCGCAGCATCCGCTGTTCTCCGTGCCGCGCACGTCGAAGAGCTCCTTGACCGCGACGGGAACACCGAGCAACGGGCCGCGCTTCCCCGACGCGAGGGCCGCATCCGCGTCCGCGGCACGGACGAGCGCTTCGTCGACGAACACCTGCGAGAACGCGTTCGTGAGCGGCTGCCACGTCTCGAGCTGCTCGAGCGTCTCCGTCACGAGATCCCCGGAGGAGACCTCGCCGTCGCCGAGCCGCTCGGCCATCCGCAGAGCCGAACCCTCGCTCACGACGCGGCCGCCAGGAACGCGCTCACCATCTGCAGCAGGAACGGGATCGCCTCGATCATCGCGGCGTCGCTGTCGTAGACGAGCAACTCCGCGTTCGGCATCAGTGCGGCGAGGATGCGGCCGAGCTCCGCCGGGTGGATCTCGTCGCCCTCAAGGCAGAGGAGGAGCACCGGCGCGGTCACGTTCCGAAGCTGTTCCCGGTCCTGCACGGGATGGTCCTCCACGACCTCGCGGATCGCGCGCGCGATGCCTTCGGTGTTCGCTTCCTTCCACATCGTCTCGTCGAACGCTCGCCGCCACGGCGCCTGCAGGTAGCTCACGGCGCGGTCGGGATCGGAGAGGATCGCCTCGATCGCCTCCTCCCGCGGCCTCCCCTCCAGCATCTCCGCCGTGCGGAGGAAGCGCTCCTTGAACGCGAAGTCGAGATCGAGCGCCGCCGGAAGGAGGAACACCATGCGCTCGAACCGGTCCGGGTCCTGCTCGAGGAGCGAACAGATCGCGCCCGCTCCCAGGGAGGTGCCGACGGCCTGCGTCGCTCCGTACTCGATCGCGACGGCGTCGAGGTCCCGCGCGAAGTCGGCGAACCGGTAGCCCGACGCCGGCGCGCTGGAGTGTCCGTGCCCACGGAAGCAGAACCGCACGACGGTGCCCTCGAGCATCGGCGTGAAGGGGGCGAGCTCCTGGCAGGAGTTCGTCAGACCGTGCGCGAGGACCGTGACGGGTGAGCCCGCTCCGTCGACCTCGACGTGGAGGTCCGCATCGGCCGTGTGGAGCATCGGCATGCGCGTTCCGATGCCGGGAGCCGGGGGCGCTTACGTCCTGGGCTCGGCCGGAGCCGGCCTCTCCTCGGCCTCGGGCACCTGGAGCACGTCGGGGATCCGCCGCGCCCACATCGCGATCAGCGCTGTGATGATCAGGAACACGATGCCGGATGCGATCAGGATCAGTCGCAC
>JBJMLP010000113.1:0-10544 GCA_045805245.1 Actinomycetota bacterium
GCTCCTGCTCGCCCTGACGACGCGCCGCCTGTGGCACTACTACTGCGGCCGGGCCCGAGCGCGCGGACGCCTCACGTTCCGGACCCTGATCGTCGGAACGAACGACGAGGCAGGACACCTCGCCCGGATCATGAGCCGGGAGGGCCTCGGCTTCCTGCCCGTCGGTTTCGTCACGACGGACGCGCCGACGAGCTCGAACGGGTCCGTGCCGATCGTCGGCTCGATCGGGCAGCTCCGTGAGCTCATCCGCGAGACGTCCGCGGACTGCGTTTTCGTCGCCACGAGCTCGATCGGCGTTCCGGAGATGGGTCATGTCGCGAAGGCCGTCCGCCTCGAGGGTGTGGAGGTCCGCGTGACCGCCACGCTTCCGCAGGTGCTCTCCAGCCGGATCTCCGTTCAGCCGGTCGGCGGAGTCATGGCTTTGTCACTCAAGCCCGTGCGGCTCTCCGGATCTCAGGCGGTCGCGAAGCGCGTCTTCGACCTCGCGCTCTCGAGCGTCGGGGTCCTCGTCACGCTTCCGGTGTGGGCCGCCATCGCGCTCGCGATCAAGGTGACGTCGCCCGGGCCGGTGCTTTACCGGCAGCAGCGCGTCGGACAGCGGGGCGCGCCCTTCACGATGCTCAAGTTCCGCACGATGCGCGTCGGAGCGGAGAGCATGCTGGAGGATCTCCGGCGTCTGAACGAGGCGACCGGACCGCTCTTCAAGCTGCGCGACGATCCGCGCGTGACGACCGTCGGTCGCTGGCTCCGCAAGTGGAGCCTCGACGAGGTTCCCCAGCTGTTGAACGTGCTCAGGGGCGACATGAGCCTCGTCGGTCCTCGGCCTCCGCTGCCCGAGGAGGTCCGCGAATACGAGGACTGGCAGTTCGACCGTCTGGAGGTTCCTCCGGGCATCACGGGCCTCTGGCAGGTGAGCGGCCGAAGCGAGCTCTCCTTCGATGAGTACGTGCGGCTCGACCTGTTCTACATCGAGAACTGGTCGCTTGCGTACGACCTGTTCATCCTCGCGAAGACGATCCCGATGATCCTCGGCCGGAAAGGCGCGTACTAGACCGGTGCTCGATGGGCTCCGGCCCGTCCGGTGACGGCCGGAGACTCCGAAATGTCAGACGCTTCCCGGCGCGGCCTCCGAACATTCGTGGCGATCCTCTGCCTCGCCGTCGTGGCGCTCGCTCCGGGCGTTGGTGGAGGCGCCATCGGCGCCCGGGCGGCCGGCACGGATCCGGTCATCGCGGCGGCCGGAGACATCGCCTGCGATCCGACGAACCCCGCGTTCAACGGCCGGGAGGGAACTCCGGCGGCGTGCCGGATGCGTGCCACCTCGGACATCCTCGTGGGGCTCCAGGATGCGGGAACCCTCTCCGCGGTCCTCACGCTCGGCGACAACCAGTACCGCTGCGGAGGGCTGACGGCCTTCCACAAGTCCTACGACCCCACCTGGGGGAAGGTGAAGTCGATCACCCATCCGGTGCCGGGGGACCACGAGTACATGAGCACGGAGGACTCCGACGGCCTCGACTGCTCCGATGCCCACGACGCTGCCGGCTACTTCAAGTATTTCGGCTCCAAGGCGGGCGGCCCGCTCCGCGGCTACTACAGCTGGGATCTCCCCGTCTCGGACGGCTCCAGCTGGCATCTCGTCGCCCTCAACTCCAACTGCGACTACATCGGGGGTTGCGAGGCGGGCTCTCCGGAAGAACAGTGGCTCCGCGCCGATCTCGCGGCCCATCCTGCGAACTGCACCCTCGCGTACTGGTACCAGGCGCGGTTCTCCTCAGGCAAGCACGGAAGCAGCGCCGACTACGACGCGTTCTGGCGCGACCTCTACGCGGCCGGCGCGGAGGTCGTCCTCGACGGCCACGATCACGACTACGAGCGTTTCGCGCTGCAGACGCCCGACCAGGTTCGCGCGCCCGACGGTCTGCGGGAGTTCGTCGTCGGAACGGGCGGTGTGGGTCACGGGTTCCTGCAAGCGACGCCGGAGGCGAACAGCATCGTCAGCAACGTGAAGACGTACGGGGTGCTCCAGCTCACGCTCCATCCCGCTACGTACGACTGGCAGTTCCTGCCGGTTGCGGGGAAGCGTTGGAGCGACTTGGGAACGGGGAACTGCCACAACTGACGAACGCGCGTTGCCCGCAGATCAGCGGGCGGAGCGATCGGTCGTTCGGGGCGAGAGCGGGGCGTCCGAGATGCGCTCGAAGTTGTCGCGCGCGGCGGAGATCCAACCCTCCGCCTGCTCGAAGTCCCCTGCCGCGACCGCTTCTGCGAAGGCGGAGAGGATCCGATCGAGTGCGGAAGCTCGTTTCATCCGCTCTCGATATCGGCGCGTGGGCGCGCTCTCTTGAGCGGGGAGGGTGGACGCGGCCTCTCGCCGATCGCTCACAACGATGTCATTCTACCGCCGGCCTCGGGTTCGTCCCGTAGCCAGGACCTAAGGCCAAAGGAGGGTTGCGGGTCCCCCGGAGCGGATGGGAGACTGGCCGCGTACCGCCGTCTCGAACTCAGGGGAGGACCACATCGTGAAGCGCACCGCGACCGTCGCCATCCTGTCCGTGGGCCTCACGGTCGCGAGCGCCGCGACCGCGCTCGCCGCGAACTATCCGCCCACCCCCGGTGGGGGCGGTGGCAACAACACCAGCGGAACCGGTGGCGGTGGTGGCGGCGGCGGCGTCGCATTCACCGGAGCGAACGTCTCCCTCGGGATGATCGTGCTGGTCGCCCTCGTGGCGGTCGGCGTGGCGGCCCTGGTCATCGGCCGGCGTCGCGCTCGCGCCTGAGCCTCTAGGTTCGCAGCACCGGCCTGGCGAAGATCCGTCCCACGTCCCTCCACAGCCGAAGCGGCAGCGACGGCTGGAAACTCACCTCGAGCGACATCGTCCGGCCCGGAGTCCCCTCCCAGATCGCCAAGCCTCCGTCGACCCGCATCGGCAGCGACGTGCTCGTGATGTGCATGCCGGGAGGTGCCTCCACGGAGATCGTCATCCGCGTCGGGCGGACCGTGACCTGGTTGGAGAACGTCATCCGGTAGGTGCCGCCGGAGGAGTTCCCCTCCCAGGCGTCCGGAACGCTGAGCCGGTACGCCGACGTGGAGGTCTCGCCGCTCGGAACACGGAAGTAGTCCTGGAAGAACGGCTGGCCGAGCTCGGAGCCGTGCGTGAGCTTCGTCGCGGCGCCGTTCCGGGAGCTGGAATCGAGCGTGCACCCCGGGGCGCAGTAGAGGTTCAGGATCGCGACGTTCTCTCCGGCATCCGCGTGCACGCCGGGGAAGGGACCGATCACGTAGGCCGGCTCTCCCGACGACGGGGCGGCGTTGTGGAGTCCCACCGTCGCCAGCGCGGTCCCGGAGCCGTCCTCGGCGAGGTGGACCGCGTAGGAGACGTGCCGGTCCTCGTAGTAGTCGAGCTTCGCTCCGGCCCCGTTGTTCTGCACGATCGAGAGGAAGTCTCCAGCCGGAGCGGTGAAGGAACCACCGACCGGGGTGCCGGCGAATCCCGCCTCGAGCTGCGGGCTGGTGCTCTGCACGAGGAGGTGACCGTCCGCTCCCGCTTTCGCGATGACGCGGACCGAAGCAGGCGCTCCGGCTCGCTCCAGGAATCTCGCGAAGACCGACTCCGCGACCGCGCCGAGGACCCGCTGGCGCGCGGCCGGACTGGAAAAGCGTGTGAACGCCTCGTTGGTGATGAAGTCCACGACGTGCTTCTCGTCGACCGAGACGCCGTTCAGCTGCGGCACCTGCTCCGGGCCGGTGAACGTCAGCAGGGAGCGAAGGGCGAAGGGATCGGCCACGATCACGCCGTCGACGGAACGTCCGGTCACGCCCGTATAGGTCGCCTCGATCGCGCGCGCGACCGAGGGGAAATCCGGCGACATGCTGATGTTCTTCCAGAAGCCCGCGCCGCCGAACTGGTCGTAGTTCCGGGCGAACTCCACGCTCGGTGCTCGCACCTGTGAGGAGCTCAGGTCCGGAAGCGCGTTCGTCGGCCGGAACGGGGAGAAATGGAACCGCCCGTCGTCGATCGTGAGGATCGAGTAAGCACCGATCAGCCCGATCGACCCTCGGAGCTCGGCCGGGTCGGCGGCGCCGAAGAAATAGGAGCGCGGCTCGTGCGCGCCGAGGAATCCCGCGAGCCCTCGCACGATCCGCCCTGCCGTGTCGAGGTCTCCGGAGGTCGATGAAAGGGTCGCGAGGGCCTGCGCACGCGCCGACCCCACGGGTGACAGCAGGAGCCTGTCCGGCGCCGCTTGCACCCGCTGCAGCGCCTGGTGCGCGAGGAGGGAGGCCTCCGAGACCGCGTCGGCGAGCGGGCGCAGCCGTTGGAGGGGGACCCGGCCGTTCTGCGGGGCGAGGGTGCCGATGCCTTCGGGAAGCGCGTCGACCGCCGAGGCGATCCGCTCTCCCGAGCGGGCGAGCAGGACCCCGGCCGCCGAGAGCTCCTCCGTGGTGTCGACCGAACGACCGAGCACCGGAACCGCGCCGATGATCGAGCCGACGGGGCCGGACGCGAGGCTGTCCGCATGCGCGAAGGTTGCCTCCGCCGAGCGGAAGTCCGCCAGCGCCGTCGCCGCGTTCCCGGCGAGGAGGGCCGTCTTCCCGTGCGCCATCGCGACCTTCGCGTCGAGGAGACGGTCGCGAACGCGGAGCGCCGCGATCCAGGATCCAAGGAGCAGCACGCCGAGCGCCAGCAGGACGACGACGAGGGTTCGGTGACGACGGTGGCGTCTCGCGGTGGAGCGGGTTCGGGTCGGTTCGGGCGTCCGCCGGACGGACGCTGGCAGCGCGCTCAGCTCTTCGCCGCGTGCCTTCGTTGTCGTGCTCCCTTCCGGCGATTCCCGTTCGTGCTCGCCGCCTGCGGAGGCGCATGGTAGCCCTTCGTTGGCAGGTACCCGTAGTAGGCGCTCGCGCGGACGAGGGGAGCACGGTTGAGCACGGCGCCGAGGACGCGGGCGCCGACCCACTCCAGCTGCCGGCGGGCCTCCTTGAGCGCTCCTCGCGGCGTGTGCTCCGCGTCGGCCACGTAGAGCACGCCGTCGACGCGGGCGGCGAGCTCGAGCCCGTCCGCGACGGCGAGGAGCGGCGGGGAGTCGATCACGATGAAGTCGACGACCTCCCGGCGCTCGGAGATGAAGTCGATCATCCGGTCGGAGGAGAGGAGCTCCGCCGGAGCGTCCGCGACCTGGCCCGAGAGGAAGATCCAGAGGTTCTCGACCCCGCTCTCCTGCAAGCCTTCCCAGGCGGGCATCTTGTGCGAGAGGATCTCCGCGAGGCCGCGATCGTTCTCCAGGCCGAAGAACTCGTGGAGCCTCGGGCGCCGCATGTCGGCGGAGACGAGGACCACGCGCTTGCCGCTCTGGGCGAGGACGACGGCGAGGTCCGCCGCGGTCGTGGTCTTGCCCTCTCCCTCCAGCGCGCTCGTGACCAGGATCGTCTTCACGTCGTTCCGGGCGGCGGCGACCATGACGTTCGTGCGGAGCGTTCGGTAGGCCTCGGAGGCGGGACTCCTCGGTTCCTGGATCGTGACGAGCCTGACGGCGTCGCGGTCTTTCCACGACTCGACCTTGGGGATCGCGGCCAGGACGGGGAGGCCCATCGTCTCCTCGAGGTCGTCACGCCCGCGGAGGCTGTCGTCGAGGCGGTCGTCGATCAGCGCCCAGCAGGCGCCGACGAAGAGTCCGAGGAACACCCCCATGACGAGGTTGAGCTTCGGCCGCGGGCTGCTCTGGCCGTTCGGGTCGTTCGGGGCGGCGATGACGGCGCCCGGATCGGTGTTGATGGACTCGAGGTCCGCGAGCTTCCCCTTGTCGATCGCGATGGCCTGCAGCGCTTCGGCCTTCGCCTGTTGTGCCTGCTGATCGACCTTCGGGTCCTTGGATTCGCGCGCCTGCGCGAGCGCGTCGTCGATCGCTTGGTTGTTCGACTGGATGTCCGCCTGGAGGGCTTGCTTCTGCCCGTTCACGGAGTCCTCTGCCTTGCCTTGCCGGTAGTGGAGGTACGCGTCGGCGAAAGCGGCTGCTCCGCGCTGTGCCTCGAGGCCGCTGCTCCCGACGTACGTGACCTCCAGGACCTGGGTATCCGTTGGGTTGTCGACGGAGACGTGCTTCAGGAGGCTTTGCGGCGTTCCCGGCCAGCCGATCGTCTGCGCCGCGAGGTTCGCGATGGCTTGAGACGAGGCGACCTGGCGCTCGTTGTCCATGGACAGCGCCTTGTCGAGACCCGCGGTCGCGAGGTCCGCGAGATCCACGAGCGTCGGCTTGACCTCGACGACGGCTTTCGATTGGTAGGACTTCGGGGCGAGGAGCGTGTAGACGCCCGCGAGCAGGATGCCGACCAGGACGCAGGCCCCGATCAGCCGCTTCCGGTGCCACAGGACCTCGACGTAATGACGGAGGTCGATGCCCTCGGGAGTGGGTTCGGGGGCGAGCGGGGAACGCGCGGACATGTGTCGGATCTCCTGGTGGCCGGCGTGATTCCGACGGCCCGGCCCTGGTGTTGTCGATGGCCTTGTCGATGGTGTCATCGGGGCGGCTCGTGCCCTCGCCCCTTCGAGTGCGGCAGGTACGTTAGCAGAGCTTACGGAGCTGGGGGAGGTCGGGCATCCGACGAACGGGCCCCGCTGCGGGGCGCCCGCCCTAGGGCCTTTCCGACGTCCTCGCATGTCCCCGAGGCTCCATCGAACCTCGACAGGGATCCTCGCGCGAGCGGCTTTCCGACCGGCTTCGGCTACCCTTCGGCCGCATGAAAGTGGCCTATCAGGGAGAGCCGGGAGCGTACAGCGAGGGTGCCGTCCTCCAGGTCTTTCCCGAGGCGGAGCCGATGCCTTGCGAGACCGTCCGGCTCGTCTTCTCCAGGGTGACGAGCGGCGAGGCCGGTTTCGGCGTGGTGCCCCTCGAGAACTCCCAGGCGGGTTCCGTCAACCAGACCTACGACCTCCTCTTGCATACCTCCCTCGTCTCGATCGTCGGGGAGGTCGTCGTTCCGGTCGACCACGCGCTGCTCGGTCTCCCGGGAGCTCGCCTCGAGGACATCAAGCGGGTGTACTCGCATCCGCAGGCGCTCGCTCAGAGCGAGGAGTTCCTGGCATCGCTCCGCGTGGAGGTGGTTCCGGTGCACGACACGGCGGGTGCCGCCCGGATGGTTGCGGAAGCCGGCCGGCGCGAGGACGCCGCGGTCGCGAGCGTGGAGGCGGGAACCCGCCGCGGCCTCTCGGTGCTGGCGGAGCGCATCCAGACCTATCCGGACAACTTCACGAAGTTCGCCGTGATCGGAACCGAGGATCCCGGTCTCGGGCAGCCCGACAAGACCTCCATGGTGTTCGCCGTCGCCGACCGTCCGGGCTCGCTCCTCGGAGCGCTCCAGGCCTTCGCCGACCGCGGCATCAACCTCACGAAGCTGGAATCGCGCCCGCGTCGCGGAGCGCCGTTCGAGTACGTGTTCTACGTGGACCTCGAGACCGCGGCGGATGGCGATGAGGTGGACGAGGCCCTCGGGGAGGTGCGGACGCACACGTCCATGCTCCGCGTGCTGGGTTCCTATCCGGCGTACCGTCCGCAGGCGTAGCGGAGCGCTCTCCGCATCCGGCCCGCGGGGCGCACGTTCTCCGTAGGATGACCTCGCGATGACGACGAGAGAGCGTCCCCAGCGCTCCGAGCGCTCGCCGATCACCTTTCCCCAGTTCCTTCTCGGCATCGTCGCGCTGATCGTCCTGATCGTCGGCTGGCGAGCGTTCACCGCATCGCCGTCGCCCACCCGCGCCTCCGCGAGCGACGGCATCTCCCAGACCTCGCTCGGCATCCCGCCCGCGTCATTGCCTGCGACCCCGGGCCCGATCAACACGACCTTCCCGGGCATCACGACGTTCCGCGGAAACGCGACGCGCGACTGGTACGGAGAGGGACCCGTGCCGTCGCATCCGGAGATCCTCTGGCAGGCACCCGACCATCCGATGTGCGCGATCTCCACCGACCCGGAGGGAACGCGCAAGTGGTGCGGAACGGGATGGACGGGCCAGCCGAACGTGATCCCGCATCCGAACGGGACGATCGAGGTCCGCGAGGGCGCCTACGACGACCACTATCACTTCTGGAACGGGCTGACGGGCGAGCCGCTGCGTCCCGATCTCGTTACCGGCGACCTCGCGAAGGGCTCCGCGACGAGCGATTCGGACGGGTACCCGCTCTACTACGGGGGCTCCCGCGACAACCGGCTCCGCGTCGTCGCGATGGATCGCTCCAAGGCGACGGTGCTCTGGCAGCTCGACGCGAACCACAGCGTTCCGCACCCGATGTGGAACGACGACTGGGACGGAGCGCCGCTCCAGCTCGGCGACTACCTCCTGGAGGGCGGCGAGAACTCCTGGTTCTACGTGATCAAGCTGAACCGTGGCTACGACGCGCAGCACCAGGCCACCGTCGATCCCCGGGTCGTGATGAAGGTGCCGGGATGGGACGAGCAGGAGCTGAAGGACATCGGCGATCACGACGTCTCGATCGAGAACTCCGTCGCGTACGCGAACGGCGTCGTCTACTTCGCGAACTCCGGGGGCCTCGTCCAGGGATGGAACATCTCCGACGTGCTCCACGGCGGCACGGACTACGAGCGCGTGTTCCGTTTCTGGACGGGTGACGACACCGACGCCTCCGTCGTGATCGATCCGAAGGGGTTCCTCTACGTCGCGAGCGAGGTGCAGCGCTACGACCATCGCTCTCGGGAAGTGGGTCAGCTGATGAAGCTGGATCCGCACAAGCCGAGCGATCCGGAGGTCTGGGGGGTGCCCCTCATGGAGAAGGGCCCCGACGGGCTCGCGGGCTCGTGGTCGACTCCGGCGCTCGCGAACGGGATGGTGTACGTCGCGACGAACCACGGCGACCTGCTCGGCGTTCGTCAGAACTCCGGCAAGGTCGACTGGCAGCTCCACATCCAGGGCCCGACGTGGGCATCTCCCGTCGTGGTCGACAACGTCCTGGTCGAGGGCGACTGCGCGGGCGTGCTCCACGGCTTCGACGTCTCGAGCCCGCATCGGACCCCGAGGGAGCTCTGGAACGTGCAGCTCTACGGGTGCGTCGAGTCCACGCCCGCCGTCTGGCACGGCATGATCTACGTCGGAGCGCGCGGCGGATACTTCTACGGTATCGGCGACCCGAAGGCCTAGACCCGTTCGGCCGCGCCGGCGGTAGCCTGGAGAGCGCGATGATCGATGCGGGACAGCAGGCGCCTCTTGTGGACGGTGTGGAGTTCGGGCGCCCGACCCTGCTGTGGTTCTACAAGGTGACGTGCTCGGTCTCGCAGATGGCCGCCCCGAAAGCGCAGGCGCTCGCCGATGCGTATCCCGACTCCGTGGTCGGCGTCGGGGAGGACCCCCCAGACGCGCTCGAGGCGTTCTCCGAGCAGTACGGGATGCCTGGGCTCCGCTCCGTTCCGGACCTCGCGCCCTTTCCGGCGTCGGACGCGTACGACATCGAGTCGGTTCCGACGATGTTCCTCGTCGACGCCGGCGGAAAGATCGACGACGTCGTGCAGTCCTGGGACCGGGAGGGCTACAACCGCGTCTCCGCGCGCCTCGCGGAGCTGACCGGCTCGGACTACGTCGAGATCTCGAACGAGAGCGACGGGTTCCCGCCGTTCAAACCCGGCTGAAGTTCTCGCAACGCGCGCTAGTTCAGCGCGCCTCAGAAACCGGCGGTGCAGGGACCTCCGACGTGCAGGATCGTGTTCGTCCTCCACATCACGAGAAGGATCCCGACGAGTACGACGCCCGCGGTCGTGGCGATGCCGATCGCCGAGCGGCTCGAACTCGGGCCCGAGACGTCGAAGCCCGCCCCCACGGCGGCTCCGGCGAGGAGGCCACCGACGTGCGCTCGCCAGTCGACCCCGGGAAAGCCGAGCCCGATCACCGCGTTCACGATGATGATCGTCGCGGCCCAGCGGAGGTTGCCCATCGCGGAGGCGACATGCCTGCGCTTCAGGTTGTAGGCGATGAACGCGCCGAACAATCCCACGATGGCACCGGACGCGCCGACGGCGACCGAGCAGGTCGGCCCGAACACGTATGACGTGACGGATCCGAGGAAAGCGCTGACGACGTAGATCGCCAGGAACTTCCCGCGGCCGAAGGTCCTCTCCACGAGTCCGCCGAAGATCCACAGCGCCCACGCGTTCAGTCCGATGTGCAGCAGGCCGGCGTGCAGCAACGTGGCGGAGAGCAGGCGCCAGTACTGCCCGGCCGCGACGGCCCCCGGCACCATCGCGCCGAGGTTGTACAGGTCGAAGTTGTTCGGACCCGTGAGGAAGCTGTTCGGTCCGCCGACGTAGATCTCCACGAAGTAGGCGGCGACGAGGATGAAGAGGATCGCCCGCGTCGCCGAGAGGCCACTCGGCGGCCGGAGCCGCGACTGCGCCCGGCCGGCGGGGCTCTGTCGGAACTCCCGCTTCGCGGCCTCGACGCACTCCGGGCACTGGTGTCCGACGGGCGCGGGGATCATGCACGCCGTGCAGATCGGACGGCCGCATCGCGTGCAGTGCACGCGGGTCGCCTCCGTCGGATGCC
>JBJMLP010000114.1:0-9211 GCA_045805245.1 Actinomycetota bacterium
GAGCGAGGAGGAGGTGCGCGCGTCTTCCGTCGGGGCCTTCCTCGACCGTCTTCCGGTCTCGGAACCGCAACGGACGACGCTCCGGGCCCGGATCCAGGGATCGATCTCGGCGGAGCTCGGAAGCACGACGCTTCGCATCACCGAGGCAGAGCGCGCCTTCCATGCCGGGTCGGGGCCGTACCGGCGGACGACCAACGGGAATCAGCTGCTGGCACTCTCCATGGCGCGCGAGCTTCCCGTCGTCCGGCTCGAGCACGTTGTGGAGGAGGTCTCCAGCGCGAGAGACCGAGTGACGGTCCGCGGCAACGGATTCGAGCTGGACGGGGCCGCCGTCGTCGTCGCGGTTCCCGCTCCCGTCGTCGCATCGCTCCGCTTTTCGCCGGCGTTTCCGGAGGAGCAGCGAGCCGCGATCGCGGAGCTGCCGATGGGCGTCGCCTCGAAGTTCGCGGCCGTCGCGGAGGCTCCGCCGTCTCTCCGGGCGCGGCAGGACGTCGAGATCCCGTATTGGTGCTGGGCGGCGCGCCGCGAGGGGGACGAAGCCGCGCCGGTCGTCGCTGCCTTCGCCGGTTCTCTCCCCGCGCAGGAGCGCCTCGGGACCGCTTCGGGCGACGCGTCGACGTGGATGGAGCGGCTCCGCTCGTTCAACCCCGACGTACGCTTCACCGGCGAGGTCGCGATGAAGGCCTGGGCGGACGATCCGTTCGCGCGCGGGAGCTACTCGGCCTTCGACGCGCGGTCGTGGGAACGCATCGACCTGCTGCGGCGTCCCGCGGGCAGGATCGCCTTCGCCGGAGAACACACCGCCGGAGCACACGACTACGCGACGATGAACGGCGCGATCCTCTCCGGGCGCCGTGCGGCCGAGGACGTGCTACGCATCCTCGGTTCGACGGGCTCGGTCGACCGCGACTAGTCTGGCCGAGACTAGCTCCACGCGTGTGTATGATTCGGCGCCGTGGCCGAGGACGTACTGCTTTCCGAGGACCTCGGGCCGGTCCGTCGCCTCACGATGAATCGGCCGAAGTCGCTCAATGCGCTCTCCGGCGAGCTCATCTCCGCGATGTCGGATGCGTTCACCTCCGCCGGCAAGGATGAGAACGTCCGCGTGGTCATCCTCCGCGGTGCGGGCCGCGCGTTCTGCGCGGGCTACGACCTCAACGAGGATGCCGAGGCGGCCTCAAAGGATGTCGCCGGCTGGTACGAGGAGCTCCGCGACTCCGCGGCGCACATGATCGAGATCTTCGACTGTCCGAAGCCGGTGATCGCGCAGGTGCACAGCTACTGCCTGGCCGGCGGCTGCGACCTGATGATGATCTGCGACCTCTGCGTGTGCTCCGACGACGCGTTCTTCGGCGAGCCGGAGATCCGGTTCGGCTCCGGCGTCGTCACGATGGTGATGCCGTGGCTCCTCGGTTCCCGAAAGGCGAAGGAGCTCCTCTATACGGGGGAGGACCGCATCAACGCGCGGGATGCGCTGGCGATGGGTCTCGTGAACCGCGTCGTCGGGGTCGACCAGCTCGACGACACGACGCTCGACCTCGCGTACGAGATCGCGAAGAACGACCCGGTGGCGATCGCGATGACGAAGAAGTCGATCAATCGCGCCTGGGAGGTCGCCGGTTTCCGCGACGCGATCGCCTCCAACGTGGAGATGGACTCGATCATCGAGGCCGCCGAGGTTCCGGAGCGCATCGAGTTCCGCAAGATCACGCAGGAGCAGGGGCTCAAGGCGGCGATCGCGTGGCGCGACGCTCGGTTCCGCGAACGGAACGCGTGAGCGCGCGCGGTTCGAAGAGGTCCTTCCCCGCTTCGGCGTTCACGCCGCTGCTCGCCCCCAGATCGATCGCGATCGTGGGCGCGTCGGAGTCTCCCGACTCCTGGGCGCCCGAGATCTACGGGAGCCTCCGGCACCTCGGCTACGAGGGCGAGCTGTATCCGATCAACCCGAAGTACGAGGAGGTGTGGGGGCGGCCGTGTCTCCCCTCCGCGAGCGCGCTCCCGAAAGGTGTCGACCTCGTCGTCGTGGTCGTTCCGGCACGTGTCGCGGTTCGCGCCGTCGACGAGGCCGGAGCGGCGGGAGCGCGCTCCGCGATGGTCGTGTCGAGCGGCTTCGCGGAGGCCGGCGACGAAGGACGCGCGCTGCAGGACGAGCTCGCGGAGGTCGCGCGCAAGCATCGGTTGCCGGTCCTCGGTCCGAACGTCGAGGGGTTCGTCAACTACGTCGATCGCGTCGCGCCGTACGGAACGACCCCGCCGGCCGAACCGGTTCCCGGATCGGTGAGCGTCATCTCCCAGAGCGGCACGGTCGCGTGGACGATGAACCAGATGGCGTCGGACCGCGGGTTCGGACTGCGCATCATCCTCGGCGTCGGGAACGAAGCGGTGCTCGGGCTCGGAGATCTCTACGAGTGGGCGGCCGCCGACGCCAAAACGAAGGTCGTCACCACCTACATCGAAACGCTCCGCGACGTCGAGGGGATCGGCCGCGGGCTCGACGCGCTCCGGGAGGCTGGCAAGCCGATCCTCGTGTGCGCTCCGGCCGGACGCAGCGAGGCCGCGCGCCGCTCGATCGTCGCGCACACCGGCGCGCTCGCGGGGAACACCGGCGTCCGCGACGCGTGGCTCCGCGCGCGCGGTGCCGTGTTGGTGAGCGACCCCGTGGAGATGTTCGAGGCCGCAGTTCTGCTCTCGAACCATCGGAAGCTTCCGCGTTCCGGAGTCTCCGCTGCGCTGCAGTCGGGTGGCGCCTGCACGCTCTTCGCGGAGGCGGCCGGAAACGCCGGCCTCGAGCTGCCGGCCTTCGCTCCGAAGACGGAGAAGGCGCTCCGCAAGGCGCTGCCTTCCTTCGCGAACCTCAACAACCCGCTCGACGTCACCGGACAGGCGGCCGTGGAGACGCCGATGTTCATCGCGGCGCTCGACGCACTCGCCCACGATCCATCGATCGGATTCATCGGCTTCGACGCGTTCCCTCCGCGAGGAGAGGACGACGCGGTGTGGGCGGAGCCCGTTCTCGACAAGGCGCGGAAGCTCCAGAAGGAGACCGGAGTCGCGTTCGCGTCGGTCGCGATGAGCCCGCTCGCCTACACCTCCCGGGCGAAGGAGTTCGTCCGCGACGCGAAGCTCCCGTTCATCCAGGGACACCACGCGGCGACGGGTGCGATCCGGGCGCTGATCGAGCTCCAGGAGCGCGGAAAGGGAGCTCGCGCGCCGGCGAAGTCCTCCGATGCGCGGGCGAAGGCGCTGAAGATCGTGCGGGGGCATTCGGGCCCGCTCGACGAATCGCGCGCGGCGGAGCTCCTCTCGCACTATGGCGTGAAGCGTCCGCGCGAGCGGATGGCGTCGACGCCCGTCGACGCCGCCAAGACGGCGGAACGGATCGGTTATCCGGTTGCGGTGAAGGCGGCCGCCGCGGAGCTGCCGCACAAAGCGAAGCTCGGCGGCGTGAAGCTCGGGCTCGCGAGCGCCGCGGAGGTGGAGGACGCGGCGGAGGAGGTCCTCCACGCCGCGACGAAGGCGGGGTCGGCGGAACCGAAGGTTCTCGTCCAACAGATGGTGACGGGAACGGAGGTCCTCGTCGGCGCCGTGATCGACGAGCGGTTCGGGCCGGCGATCACGATCCGTCCCGGCGGCGCGCTCGCCGAAGCGGGCGAGGCGGTCTTCGTCGCTGCGCCGCTGACGTCGAAGGACGCGCAACGCTACGTCGAGCAGCAGGCGACGCGGAGCGGCCTCGACGCGGAGCGACACGACCTGAAGGCGGTCGCGAGAGCCGTGATGGCGATCGGCCAGGCTGCCTGGGACCTCCGGGAACGTCTCTCCTCCCTGGAGGCGAACCCGCTCGTCGTTCTCTCCGACGGGGCGGTCGCGGTGGACGCGCTGGCGGAGGCACGCGCGCGGGAGTGATCGACCCGACGCCTCCGTGATCTACGGTCTCGGCACGGCGCTCGGGTGGGGGCTCGCCGACTTCATCGCGGCGATCGTCTCCAGGCGCGTCGGCGTCGTCGCCGCGCTGCTGCTCGCGCAGTTCGCCGGGCTCATCTGCCTCGGCATCTTCTTCGTCGTCACCCATCCGTCGCTCGAGATCACGGCGGCGCAGCTCGCGCTCCTCGTCGCGAACGGGCTTATCGCGTCGGTGGCGTACTACTCCCTCTATAAGGGGCTGGAGCTCGGTCCGATCGCGCTCGTGAGCCCCATCGTCTCCGCCTACGCAGCCATCACGATCGTGCTCGCGGTCGTGTTGCTGAACGAGTCGATCGGGGGTGCCGTGTTCGTCGGGATGCTGGTGACGTTCGGCGGGGTCGCGCTGGCGTCCACGGATCTGAAAGCGCTCCGACGCGGAGGAGCGATGCACGGACCGGGCGTCCGGTTCGGACTGGTGTCGATGCTGGCCTTCGGCGCCAGCACCTTCCTGATCGCTCGGCTCGCTCGCGATCTCGGGTGGTGGATGCCCGTCACCGTCTCCAGGCTCACGACGACGACGGCGCTCCTGGTCGGTTCCATGGGCCTCCACCGCGAGCCGTCCTTCGCCAAGGTGGATGCGCGGAGCCTCCTGGAGTGCGCCGTCATCGGCGTCGCGGACGTGGGCGGGCTGATCCTGTACGCGCGCGGCAGTCAGCTCGGCATGGTCTCGATCGTGGCGGCGGCCTCGGCCGCGTATGCGGTGATCCCGGTGATCGGCGGGCTCCTCGTCTTCCACGAGCGCCCGGTTCTGAACCAGATCATCGGCATCGTGGTGGTGTTCGCCGGGCTGTTGCTGCTCGGCCTCGCGAGCTGAGTTCCATCCCGCGGGAGTATCGTTGCCGCGAAGCTGGCGAAACGGAGACGACGTGGCGAGCGAGACGACGAACGCGGCGTACGAAGGGTCGGTCTCGGTCGCGCGCGAGGCGCACGACAGGGGCATCCCGCTCAAGTTGCTTGGAGGCCAGGCCGTTCGTCTCCTCACGCCGGATTTCCCCGACCGCGCGCGCGACGATCAGGACATGGACTTCGCCTCCGTCTCCCGTGCGAAGGGCGAGGTGATGCAGTTCCTCTCCGACCACGGGTTCATCGCCGACAAGCGCTTCAACGCGATGCACGGGCAGCGCCAGATGTATTTCACGACCGACGACGGGAAGACGAGCGTCGACGTCGTGATGGATCAGCTGAACATGTCGCATCTGCTCGACTTCGGAGGCCGCATCGACCGGATGCCGTTCACGCTCGACGTCGCGGACCTGCTGCTGTCGAAGCTCCAGATCGTCGAGCTCAACGAGAAGGACGTGCATGACCTGTTCTATCTGCTGTCCGCCTTCGAGGTGAAGCCGGGCGACGAGGTCGGCACGATCGGCCTCGACCGGGTCGGAAACGTCGTTCGGCAGGACTGGGGCTGGTGGCGCACCGTCACGGGGAACCTCGACAAGGTGGTCCAGCTGGCGGAGGGCGACCGCAAGGACATGCTCCCGGCGGGTCGCGCGTACGAGCCGGCCGACCAGGCGCGAGCGTTGCAGAAGCACGCCGACGACGTTCCGAAGACGATGAAGTGGAAGATGCGCTCGAAGGTCGGAGAGCGCGTGCAGTGGTACGAGCTCCCCGAGGAGGTCGGGCACTAGGACACGCCGGAGTCTCCGGGACGTCTCCGTTCCTGATCTCCGCCATATTGCCGAACTCACCCAGAGCAAACGGGTCGAAAGTCGGATGGCCGCGTCACTCCAGAGTTGCGATGCTCGTGTCATGGCGTACCGCCGCGGTGGCGGACTGCTGTTGGCGATGCTGGCGATCGCCGCTCTCTCGGCGGGCGAACCTGCGTCGGCGGACGCTCCCCCGGGCGGCACCGTCGTCGGATGGGGATTCGATCTCTACGGCGAAGCCGACGTTCCCGCCGACCTCTCGCACGTCATCGCCGTGGCCGCTGGGCGGTGGCACAGCCTTGCCCTCAGGGATGACGGAACGGTGGTCGCGTGGGGGAGCGACCAGGCCGGTGCGACCAGGGTTCCTCCGGGGCTGTCGCACGTGAGGGCAATCGCAGCCGGAGGGGATTTCAGTCTCGCGCTGCTCGATGACGGCACCGTCACCGGCTGGGGGCTCGACGACCTCGGACAAACCGACGTGCCCGAGGGACTCTCCGGGGTGGTCGCCGTCTCGGCTGGCTACGCGCACGCGCTCGCTTTGAAAGATGATGGCACCGTCGTCGGCTGGGGCTGGGACGCCAGCGGGCAAACGGACGTGCCATCCGGACTGAAGAACGTCACGGCCGTCGCGGCGGGTGGCCGACACAGCCTTGCCTTGAAGGCGAATGGGACGGTCATTGCATGGGGCGACGACAGCGTTGGCGAGTCCGAAGTTCCAGCGACCTTGCCGAAGGTTTCCGCGATCTCCGCCGGAGATTCGTTCAGCCTCGCGCTCAAGGAGGATGGGCGGGTGCGTGCCTGGGGCTCGAACTTCTACAGCCAGCGGGATCACCCGCCCCACCTGACGGGGATCGCGGCGATCGACGCCGGCTGGGCGTACAGCCTCGCACTCCGCCACGACGGCACCGTGGTCGCCTGGGGCTACGGCCGATTCGGGGAGCTGGCCATCCCACGGAGCCTTTCGCACGTGACCGCGATCTCCGCGGGCGGACACTCGCTCGCGGTTGTGGATGGCGGCGAGCAGGCGTGCACGATCGTGGGGTCGCCCTTGACCGACACGCTCTACGGCACGAGCGCGGATGACCGGATGTGCGGTCGTCTCGGGAGTGACGTTCTTCGCGGCCTCGCCGGCGACGACACGCTCTTCGGCAACCGGGGCGCTGACCGCCTCATCGGGGCGCCCGGAGTGGACCGGCTCTCGGGCGGGAAGGGCGCCGACCTCCTTCAAGGTGATGACGGAACTCCCGGCGATCGTCTCGACGGTGGCGCCGGTGAAGACCGATGTGTCATCGACGAAGGGGACCGGACGCGGCATTGCGAGCACGTCCTCGTGAGGTAGCGCTCGGGTGGGTTCGTTGGCTCAGTCGAGGCGAAAGACGATCTCCCGGATGCCGTCGGGCCCCGGCGGCCTCGGGCCTCCGACCGCGACGAAGCCGCATTTCTCCAGGACGCGGAGTGAGGCGACGTTGTGCTCCGCGACGTTGGCGGAGAGGGGACGCTCCCCGAGGACGTCGACGAACTGCCGAAGGGCCTCGCTCGCGACGCCTCGGCCCCAGAACGCTCTCCCGAGCCAGTAGCCGACGACGCGGTCGCCGTCGTCGATCCAGCTCAGCATCCGCCCCGCGACCTCCCCGTCGGCGAGGACCGTCCTCGTGATCGACGTCGGATCGGCCCTCACGCGCTCCCAGTGCTCGGCGAAGGCCGTCTCGTCGCGCGCCGGGAACGCCGCCATCTCGTTCGCCTCCGGCTCCCGCTGGTGCTCGAACAGGACCGGGCGGTCGGACTCCTCCGTCTCGCGGAGAGCGACGTTCACTTCGCTGTGTGCCGGTAGAAGGAGAGCGGTTCCGGCGGCAACGGGCCGTTCCCGAGGATCAGGTCGGCGGACTTCTCCGCGAGCATCATCACGGGCGCGTAGATGTTCCCGTTCGGGATGTACGGCATCGACGACGCGTCGACGACGCGGAGGCCCTCCGTGCCGTGCACCTTCATCGTTCGCGGATCGAGCGCGGACATCTCGTCGACGCCCAACCGGGCCGTGCACGAGGGATGCAGCGCCGTCTCCGCGTCGCTCGCGACCCAAGAAAGGATCTCCTCGTCGGTGTGAACCTTGTCGCCCGGCGAGAGCTCCCCTTCGTTGAACGGCTCGAATGCCGGTTGGTTCAGGATCCTCCGCCCCAGACGGACCGCCTCGACCCACTCCCGGCGGTCCTGGTCCGTGGAGAGGTAGTAGAACCGCAGCGCCGGCTTCACGGAAGGATCCGCACTCTTGATCTTCACGCTTCCTCGCGAGTCCGAGTACATGGGCCCGATGTGGATCTGGTAGCCGTGGTCGCCCGCGGGCTTCGAGCCGTCGTAGCGGATCGCGATCGGCAGGAAGTGGAACATCAGGTTCGGATACGCGACGTCGTCGTTGCTGCGCGCGAAGCCGCCGCCCTCGAAATGGTTCGTCGCCCCGGGGCCGCTGCGGAAGAAGAGCCAGAGGAAACCGACCCAGGGCCGCCACCGGTACTGGAGATACGGCGCGACCGAGACCGGCTGCTTGCTCGCGTACTGGATGTAGACCTCGAGGTGGTCCTGGAGGTGTTCACCGATGCCCGGCACGTCGGCGACGACGTCGATGCCGAGCTCCTTCAGCTCGCGCCCGTTCCCGACCCCGGAGACCTGCAGGAGCTGTGGCGAGCCGATCGCTCCTCCGCAGAGGATCACCTCCCCGGCGCGGGCGGTCTCCTTCCTTCCGTTGTGGACGTACTCCGCACCGACTGCGCGCGTGCCCTCGAACAGGATGCGAGAGACGAACGCGCGTGTCTTCACGTCCAGGTTCTTGCGACCCATCACGGGATGGAGGTACGCGCGCGCCGCCGAGAGCCTGCGCCCCCGGTACACGTTCCGGTCGAACGGGGCGAAACCCTCCTGCCGGTAGCCGTTGACGTCCTCGGTCAACGACAGACCGGCCTCCTGCACGGCCTCGAAGAAGGCACCGAACAGCGGGTTCATCGCCGGGCCACGTTCCAGCCGGAGGGGCCCGGAATGACCTCGGTAGCGGTCCGCGAGCGGCGCGGCGAGACACGTCTCCATCCGCTTGAAGTACGGGAGGCAGTGCGCGTAGTCCCAGGTCTCCATGCCGGGGTCCGACGCCCACCGCTCGTAGTCCAGCGGGTTGCCGCGCTGGAAGATCATCCCGTTGATGGAGCTGGAGCCGCCGAGGAGCTTTCCGCGCGCGTGGTAGATCCGTCGGCCGTTCATGTGCGGCTCCGGCTCGGACTCGTACTTCCAGTCGTAGAAGCGGCTCCCGATCGGGAACGTCAGCGCGGCCGGCATGTGGACGAAGACGTCGAAGGCGTAGTCGGAGCGCCCGGCTTCGAGCACGAGGACGCGGTTGTCGGGCTCCGCGGAGAGGCGGTTCGCGAGGCAGCTTCCGGCTGAACCGCCGCCCAGGATCAGGAAGTCGTACGGGCGGTCCATCTCCTCGGCAGTCTGCACCCTCGCGGAGCCGCGCGCGCTCCCGGGTTGCTCGTGCTGCAACCGTGCCTTGCGCCGGACCGCCCGGTGGACGAATATCCACCTCGGCAGATCCAATGAAGTAGGCAGGTCAGGAGGCGCTGGGA
>JBJMLP010000115.1:0-5295 GCA_045805245.1 Actinomycetota bacterium
CATCGGCGTGGCGCCGCACCCGGAGCGGATCGAGCGGGCGACGGTCCGGGTCGAGCGCCTCGGAAAAAACTGACCTTGAAGAGGAATTCCCTCTTGACCGCGGCGGCGCGGAGGGCTTTTCGTTGTCGTTGAGAAGCCGCTGTAGCCCTCGGGTCCCGGCGGTTTCTCACGTCCGGGGCCTTTTCGGACCCTGAAGACCAGCCTCCGCCCCGGTCTCGGACGATTTCCCTCCGCCAGGTCTTTTCGAGCGACCGGCGAATCCTTTACTGTCAGCGGTCCAAGGGCAGCTGCGCTCCCGAGGATGCTTCCCCGCGAGCGCCGATGGGCGTCACGCCCGGAGTGAGCGCATGAAGAGAACCGTCGTCAAGGCGAGGGCCTTCGAGCTCGTGGACGACGAAGGGAACGTTCGCGCGCGACTCGGGCTCGGCAACGACGATTCGCCGTTCCTCTCGCTGCACGATCCCGACGGCCGCGTCCGGGCTCGCTTCGGGCTCGACGCGAGCGGCGCCGCCGGCCTCGCGATCGGCGACGAGGAGGGCAAGGTGCGGGCGACGCTCGGGCTCGCGACCGACGGGTCGTCCTCCCTCGCGCTGGGAGACAAGAACGGAAAGATCCGCGCGAAGTTCGGCCTCGCCGCGGAAGGGTCCCCGACGCTCGGGCTCCAGCACCGTGACGGGGAGACACGTTTCGTCTTCTCGATCGCGCAGCAGGGCTCGCCGACGCTCTCCCTCCAGGACGAGGACGGGAAAGCTCGCGCTCGCCTAGGACTCGCGGCGGAGGGATCTCCGGTGCTCCGACTCCTCAACAAGGAGGGCGAGCTCCGGGTGCTGATGGGACTCGCGGCGGACGGAACGCCGGTGCTGCAGTTCGTGGACAAGGATGGAGAGCCGACGTGGTCGGCCTCCGACGCGGTCGCGGTGCCCGAGAGCGAGCCGGCCGAAGGTTCCGGAGCGGCGGTGGGGACGGAAACGCAGTCGTGACGGGATGGTGGGCCGCCGCCTTCGTCGCGCAGTGGGTGCTCGTCATCGCGCTCTGCGTCGTCGTGCTCGCGCTCGCGCGCCAGGTGGGAACCCTCCACCTACGGCTCGGTCCGCGCGGACCGTTGGAGCTCGCGGAGGAGGGTCCGCCGCTCGGCGAGGCTCCGATGCCCACCGAGGCGGCGACGATGGAGGGCGAGACGCGGGTCGTCGGCGGTCCGGGAGACGGGCAGTTCCTGCTCTTCGTCTCTCCGACCTGTCCGATCTGCGACACGGTGCTGCCCTCGCTCCCCGCGGTCGCGTCGGTCGGGCACATTGAGCCGATCGTGATCGCCGACATCGAACCTCGAGGAGCCCGTAAAGCCTTGCGCGACAAGCGGATCGAAGCGCCCGTGATCCCGGCTCCGTCGCTCGTGGAGCTCTACGGCGTCCCCGGAGTTCCCTACGCCGTCGTGCTGGATGACCGGGGTGTGGTCCTCGCGAAGGGCACGGTCAACAACCTCGAGCAGATGGAGGAGATGGTGGACATGGCCACCGTCCGCCGGTCCCAGGACCCTCGCCTCGAGGAGCGGATCGGATGATCGTGGCCGTTCGATGAAGTGCGGACGCTCGGTCGAGGACGCGGGCCTCTCGCTCGCGCAGCGCACGACGCGACGCTCGTTCCTCGGCCGCCTCGGACGTGGAGTGGTGGCGCTCGCCGGAGGCTCGTTCGTCGCGGTTGCGCTCGCGCCGGAGCAGGCTTCGGCTCGGTACTGGTACTTCTGCGGCCACACCTACACGACGCGGTCGTGTCCGCATCCGTTCAAGCCGCTGTCGCGCGTCGACGACCTCGGCTATCCGGTGCATCCGACGACGGGGCAGCCGGTCGACGACCAAGGCCGGATCTACACGAACGCGAGCACGCAGCGGCGCCGGAAGATGTGCGAGCAGCGTGTCCCGGACATGTATCCGTACACGGGCCATCCGCGTTACGGCGGCGGATGGAACCGGTGTTGCGGCGGTCGCGTGCGGCACATCAAGGACTGCTGCTCGAAGTCGGACACCCGCATCAACGGCGACGCGGCCGTGCGTGGCTACTGCTACGGCGGAACGAAGGTCTTCTGCGTCGGCTATCAGGAGCTGGGTATCCGCTGCTGAGCGTTTCCCTCGCGCTCTCGCTCGTCGTCGCCTCGGTCGTCTCCGGGTGGTCAACACTCTTCGGCCCCTGAGGACTCTCGATGGTGGAGACCATCAACCCCGTCGTGTACGGGGATGCGGGAGGATCGCGCTCGGGATATCGGACGGCATTGGCGCTCCACGTTCTGGGAGCGACGACGGCCGCGGCGATCTTCGGCGCCCTGCTGGGCGGGGCCGGATCCCTGCTCGGCGCTCCGTGGGGGGCGGCCGGGGCGCTCGCCGTCGCGTTCACTGCCGGGCTGTACCTGCTCCGGGAGGCGTTCGCGCTCCCGATCCCCCTGCTCGAGGCTCGGCGCCAGGTGCCGGACTGGTGGCGAACGTTCTTCTCCCGCAACGTCACGGCCCTCCTCTACGGAGCCGGCGTCGGGATCGGGTTCTTCACCTATCTCGGCCACGGAACGCTCCTCGTCGTATCGGTGGCCGCGGCTGCGAGCGGCCGTCCCCTCGTGGGCGCTCTGCTCCTTGCCCCGTTCGGTCTGACGCGCGCGCTCGCGGTCGGAGTCGGCGCGCGGACGCGTGACCCCTCGGGCCTCGTGACCCGGCTCGCGACGTTCGCTCGGCGGGGCTGGCCGAGGCTCGCGCACGGCTTCGCGCTCGTCTTCGTGGTGATCGCCGCCGCGCTCGCCGCGCGTGATCTTCCGCGGGGGGGTGCCTGGGAGGTCGCGGCGGCGGCACTCGCCGTCGCGTTCGCGTGGGCCGCGGCAGCGAAGGCGGTGACTCCGAGGTCGTGGAGGCGCGCCGTCTCCGGCTACGGGCTCCCCGGTGGCCTGGAGAAAGTCGCGGCCGTCGGCGTTCCGCTCGCCGAGGCGACGGTGCCGGTCCTAGTGCTGCTCGGGTTGCCTCGGGCGGCGGGGATCGTCGCGACGACGCTCCTCGTCGCGTTCTCCGCCGCGATCCTGGCGGCTCGCGCCCGGCGCGGGAACCGGCTCCCGTGCGGCTGTTTCGGCGGCGCGCGGGTGCGAGACTACCGGGCCATGCTCGCGCGGAACGTTTTGCTCACGGCGCTCGGCGTGATCACCGCCGTCGGTGCGTCCGGTGCGGGGGTTCCGTCGAGCATCGCGGCTCCGGGAAGGGGGGATCTCCTGCCCGCCGCGATCGTGGTGGTCTCCCTGGCCGTCGCGAGCTGGACGCTCGGCCGCGGCCTCTACCTGTTGAGGAGGATCGATCCATGACCCGACCGAGGCTCCTTCCGCTGGCGGCGCTCGCCTGCGCGTTCTGCGTGTTCGCTCTCTGGGGTGTCGCGAGCGCCGATCCGAGCGTGCTGACGGACTCCAATGACGCCATGGGCCTGGACGTCAGCCGGGTGACGCTCGCGGCGGACGTCCCGCCTCCGGTGTGGACGATCCGGACCTTCCGCCCGTGGACGATCCCGAAGCTGTGGGACCGGGGCTACTTCATGGTGGAGATCGACACGATGGGCGGCGCGCCGCCTGAATATCGGGCCGTCGCGCGCTCCAACGGCAAGCAGCTGGTCGGCGCGCTGTACCACGTCCGAGACGACGGCAAGAGCGTGCAGATCGCCAAGCTTCGAACGCACAAGGTGGACGCGAGGACGGTTTCGATCCGGGTTCCGCTGTCGAAGCTCGCGTTCGGACCGGACCGGACGTCGTACAACTGGGACGTTCTCACGAGCTACACGAGCGCGAAGTGCGCGCACGGCGTCTGCTTCGACCGGGCTCCCGACAGCGGGAGCGTCGAGCAGCCGCTGCCGGCCTAGGCCCCGCAAGCGGCCGGACCAGCCGGAACAAGCGAGAGGCCCCGGCGCGGACGCCGGGGCCTCTGGAGCTTGCTTCAGTCGTCGATTAGGACTGCTCGCAGGAGAGATCGTTCCCGTTCGAAGGCGTCCTGACGTCGCCGGGGTCGACGACACAGCGGTCGGTGTCGTTGCCGCCGTCGACGTCGTCGTTGCCCGCGACGCCGTCACGCGACTTGAGCAGGTCGTTCCCGTCCTCGTTCTGGAACGGGAGCGTGCTGCCGGAGGCGTAGTGCGCGCAGTCCACGCCCAGACAGTCGTCGCCCTGGCCGCCGATCAGCTTGTCGTTGTCGAAGGCGCCGGTGATGCCGTCGTCGTCGGCCTGACCCTTGATCGTGTCCTTGCCGTCGTTGCCGTAGCCGGCGTCGTCGCCCTGACCGAGCTTGACGACGTCGTCTCCGTCGAGGGCATCCACCACGTCGGAGCCCGCTCGGGTGCAGATGACGTCGTCTCTGGACGTGCCGTTGATCGTGTCGTTTGCGGCGGTGCCGGTGATCGTGCAATCACTGGCGGCGCCGGCCGAGCTCCCGCCCCCGCTCACGAACGCGGGGATGACGGTGAGGCCGAGCGTGGAGACCGCCACGAGGATCGTCCGTAGTCTCACGAGTTCCTCCCTCTCACTGCTCGCAGCTCGTAACGGTGTCCTGCGCGTCGATGACACAGGTATCGGTGTTGTTCCCGCCGTCTGCCGTGTCGTTGCCGGAGACGCCGTCACGCGTCTTGAGCGTGTCGTTGCCGTCCTCACCGAAGAGGTTGTCGTTCGTCTGGCCCCCGACGAGCTTGTCGTTCTGGTTCCCGCCGTAGAGGTCGTCGTTGCCCTGCTGGCCCTTGATGACGTCGCTTCCGTCGCCACCCTCGAGGCCCGGGCCGCATCCGCTGCAGCGACCGTCCTCGTTTCCGTCTCCGCCCTTGACGACGTCACTGCCCTCGAGGGCACTCACCGAGTCGTCGCCAGCGCGCGCGCAGATGACATCGTCGCGCGTCGTGCCCGTGAGCACGTCCTCCGCTGCGGTGCCGGAGATCGTGCACTCCGTCCGCGCTCCGGCGACGGAGGCAAACCCGTGGACGAACCCGGGGGCGACCAGCAACGCCGCCGTGGTGGCGGTCACGAAGACCGCTCTCAGGTTCCTCATCTCCTCTCCCTTCCGTACAGTGGAGCGCCGAGCCTACCCGACCGCGGCGCCCGTGGCTAGAGAAGTCTCGCCTGACCACGTGGCGTTGCTTCCGAGGCCACGTGCGGAGCCGGGATCGACATGGCTCGCGACCCGGGGTCATTTGGGCCGGAGAACGACCCGTAGTCCTTCCGGGGCTTGGGAGAGATCAGCTCGGGGTTCACGGAGAGATCGTGCGGTTGCGCGCCCTGAGGGATGAACGCGCGTGGATGCGACA
>JBJMLP010000116.1:0-8897 GCA_045805245.1 Actinomycetota bacterium
CGCTCCAACTCGATCGCGCAGCTCCGCCAGGGCTGGGACACGCCGGCCCGATTCCCGTTCGAGACGAACGTGATCGAGACGGTGCTGAAGCGTGAGGGCTTCGGACAGGACCCGATGCCCGACCTCTTCTACTCCAACTACAAGGTGATCGACGACGTCGGCCACATGTGGAGCCTCAACTCCCCGGAGATGAAGGATGCCGTCGCCTGGCAGGATCAGGCGCTCGGGGATCTCGTGAAGTTCCTCAACTCCGACGTCGGAAAGGGGAAGTACGTGCTCCTGGTGACGGCCGATCACGGGCACCAGTACTCCACGGACGTGAGCGGCGGCTACGCCGTCTCGCCGGGACAGCTCCAGCTTGATCTCGACGCTCACTTCGACACCGACGGCGACAGCACGCCCGTCATCCGGGACGTGCGCGACACGCAGATCTTCGTGAACCAGTCGGAGCTCGCGAAGAACGGCTATTCCCTCGACGACGTGTCGAAATGGATCCTCACCTACACGGAGGGTCAGGCCAATCCTCCGGGACAGACGGCACCGGATCCGAGCCACCAGGTCTTTCAGGCAGCGTTCCCGGCCACCATGCTTCGGACGCTCCCCTGCATGCCGAGCGGCGCTCCATGAGTCGCGCGCTCCGCTCCCGCGTCTGGACCGGCGTCGCCGCGCTCGCGCTTCTCGGAGCGGCGGCGGCGCCCGGCGGGTCCCCCGCCCTCGCCGACTCCTCGGCGCAGCAGAATCAGGAGACCGACGCGCTCGTGAAGGCCGCCTGCGACATCCCACGGGTCCAGCTCGTGCGGATGTGGAGAGGCACCCGCCCGGACTGGGGCGGAGACCTGCTGATGCTGCCGCAGAAACCGGACTTCGTGAGCGGCGGCATCAGCCACGCCGGTCCGTGGAACTACCTCCAGGAGGTGCCGCTGTTCTGGTACGGGCCTCCCTTCATCAAGCCGGGGGTTGTGAACCGGCCGGTGATCTCCACCGACATCGCGCCGACGGAGGGAGCGATCCTCAACTATCAGTTCCACGCGCCGGACGGAGAGCCGCTGCCGGAGATCTTTCCTTCGCAGCGGCCGAACAACCTTCCGCGGCTCCTCGTCACGCTCGTCTGGGACGGCGGAGGCATGGACGTCCTCAACACGTGGAACAAGGACTGGCCGTACCTGAAGAACACGCTGATGAAGAAGGGCTCCTGGTTCTCGAACGTGACGATCGGGTCGTCGCCGTCGAACACGCCGCCGATCCACTCCACGATCGGCACGGGTGCGTATCCGCGCGCGTCCGGAACGCTCGACGAGTTCCTGCGCATCGGCGACGAGATCGAGAAGCCGAACGACCGAGGCCCGGCGTTCCAGCTCGTGCCGACCTTCGCCGACCTCTACGACCGTGCGATGAACAACAAGCCGGTGGTCGGCGGGATCGCGACGCTCTCCGCGCACCTCGGGATGCTCGGACACGGCTCGATGTGGGGCGGCGGCGACAAGGACATCGCGGTCACGCGCGAGAACGTCTCCGCGCCGACCGGCGGAGCGGAGTCGGTCAAATGGAACCTCGCGCCGCACATGGCTCCGTACTACACGTTCCCGAAGTACGTGAACCAGGTGCCGGGGTTCCAACGGGACAAGGAGCAGCTGGACGCGGCGGACGGCGCGAAGGACGGGATGTGGCGGACGAACAACATCGACCAGCTCCTCGGCGGCTTCGACACGCCCGCTCGCGTTCCGTACCAGACGCGGGTGATCGAGTCGCTGATCAAGCGGGAGCACTTCGGAGCGGACAAGGTTCCCGACCTGCTGTACATCAATTACAAGACGATCGACACGATCGGACATCAGTTCACGATCAACTCTCCGGAGATGTCCGACGCGGTGAGGTACCAGGATCAGTACCTCAAGGTGCTCGTCGACTTCCTGAACAAGCAGGTCGGGCAGGGCAAGTGGGCGATGGTGCTCACGGCGGACCACGGACATCAGTTCTCCCCGACGGTGAGCGGCGCGTGGCAGATCGACGTCACGCACATGGAGCAGGACATCAACCAGCACTTCGCGATCGCGGGCAGCGACGCATCGGTGATCGAGAAGATGCGACCGACACAGGTGTGGCTCGACACCGATCTGCTCGCGCAGCGCGGATTCACCGTCGCCGACGTGGCGAGCTACATGATGACGCTGACGGAGCAGGACACGACGAAGCGGAGCACCACTCCGGAACCCGGCCACGCCGACGATCCCGTCTTCAAGTCGGTGGTGCCGCTGCAGGTGTTCGACAAGCTCCCCTGTTTGCCGCAGGGTGAGACGCCGTGAGCTCCTCTCGTCGCCGCTCGGTGGTTCGCCGTTCCGCGCTGATCGCGATGGTCGCCTCTCTCGCCGTGGTCGGCTCCACGACGCCCGGCTTCTCCGCCTCGCAGGAGGGGAGCCTGGCGCCCTTCGCGAAGATCGCCTGCAAGGCGCCGAAAGAGATCCTCCTGCGGACGTGGAGGGGGATCCGGCCGGACCGGAGCGGAGACATCCAGATCATCTCGCAGCAGCCGTCGTTCGTGACCGGCGGCCTCACGCACGCGACGCCGTGGCCCTACACCCAGGACGTCCCGATCTTCTGGTACGGCCCCGGGGTGAAGGACGGCGTGTACGACCGGCCGGTGACCTCCGCCGACATCGCGCCGACGGAGGCGCAGTTCCTGAACTTCGACGGCTTCCACGCTCCGGACGGGAAGCCGATGACGGAGGCGCTCCTCCCCGCATCCCAGCGGCAGACGCCGCCGAGGCTGGTCGTCCAGCTCGTCTGGGACTCCGGTGGCATGGACGTCCTCGACCACTGGAAGACCGAGTGGCCGTACCTGAAATCGCTGATGCCGCACGGCGCGTGGTTCACGAATGCGACCGTCGGATCCTCGCCGTCGAACACGCCGACGATCCACGCGACGATCGGCACGGGAGCGTTCCCCGACCATCACGGCATGAACGACGAGTACATCCGCGTCGCGAACACGATCGAGAAGCCGAACGCGAACGGCCCTGCGTTCCTGCTCGATCCGACCTTCGCGGACATCTACGACCGCGCCATGGACAACAAGCCGATCGTCGGAGGCATCGCGACGCTGTCGGCGCACATCAGCTTCCTCTCCCACGGCTCGATGTGGGGCGGAGGCGACAAGGACATCGCGATCACGCGCGAGAAGACGGACGCCACGACGGCCGGAGCGGAGAGCATCACGTGGAACATGACGCCGGCGATGGCGCCGTTCTATCGGGTGCCTTCGTACGTGAACGACATCAGCAACCTGCAGAAGTACGTCAACCAGATCGACCAGTCCGACGGAAAGATCGACCAGGCGTGGATGGGCACTCCGATGGACCAGCTCAACCAGGGGTTCGACTCGCCGGCTCGGACGCCCTACCAGACCGACATCGTGAAAGCGATCGTTCAGCGCGAGGGATTCGGCCAGGACTCGACGCCCGACTTCCTCGCGATCAACTACAAGGCGATCGACACGGTCGGCCACCTCTACAGCCTCGACAGCCCGCAGATGAAGCAGACGCTCCAGGTGCAGGACCAGAACCTCAAGGTGCTCGTGAACTTCCTGAACCATCAGGTCGGCAAGGGCAAGTGGATGATGATGCTGACAGCCGATCACGGCACGCAGCGCGACCCGAACGTCACCGGCGCCTACCTTCCCGGCGTCGACGAGATCACCGCGGCCCTGAACGCGAAGTTCGGCTCTCCCGGCAAGCCCGTCGTGCAGGAGCTCCGCCCGACGGAGGTCTGGCTGAACCACGACGTGCTGGCGCAGAACCACTACACCGTGGCCGACGTCGCCTCGTACATGAACTCGATGACGGAGTCGGACGTGCCGGCGCCGAGCACGACGGTCCAGCCCGGCGACGGCGGAAAGCCGGCGTTCCTCGCCGTCTTTCCGTCCGCGGTGATGTCGCAGCTCCCGTGCCTTTCAGAAGCGCACGCGTGAGGTGGAGGCTTCTCCCGTTCCTCGCCGCGGCGGCGCTTCTGACCGCGGCCACCGCTCCACTGTCCGCGGCCGCAACGGGCTTGGGTGACGCCGATCTCGTCAAGGAGGCGTGCTCGCTTCCACGGGAACTGCTGCTCCGCATCGATCGGGGAACCCGAACCGACCGCAGCGGAGAGCTCCAGATCGTGCCGAAGCAGCCGAACTACGTCGCGGGCGGCTACAGCCACGCGGGACCCTGGAACTACCTCCAGCAGGTTCCGGTCTTCTGGTACGGGCCGGGTGTGATCCCGGCGACGGGCAAGGTGGAACCTCCGGTGACCTCCGCCGACATCGCGCCCACCGAGGCGCGGATCCTCGGCTTCGACCGGTTCCATCCGCCGGACGGCGTGCCGATGCCGGACGTCTCCGCGAAGACGGCGCCCCCGCCACGGCTGCTCGTGACGCTCGTCTGGGATGCGGGCGGCCTGGACGTCCTCCACACCTGGAACAAGGAGTGGCCCTACCTCCACTCCCTGGTCCCGGAGGGGGTCTGGTTCGATCACGCGACGGCCGGTTCCTCTCCTTCCAACACGCCGCCGATCCACGCGACGATCGGAACGGGGGCGTATCCGAACTCCAACGGCATGCTCGACGAATACGTCCGGGTCGGAACGATCGAGAAGCCGAACGACCACGGGCCCTCGATGCTGATGGAGCCGACGCTCGCCGACCTCTACGACCGGGCTCTCGGCAACGAGCCGATCGTGGGGGAGGTGGCGACGCTCTCCGCGCACCTCAGCATGATGGGCCACGGCACGATGTGGGGAGGGGGAGATGCCGACATCGCCGTGACGCGGGAGAACCCGACGGCCTCCACCGGCGGCGCGGAGGGCAGCGCGTGGAACCTCACGCCGGCCGAGACGCCGTTCTACCGCCTCCCCTCTTACGTGAACGACGTTCCCGGATTTCCCGAGGACGTGAAGAAGCTCGATCAGTCCGACGGCGCCCTCGACGGGAAGTGGGGGAACGACGAGATCGCCTCGCTCGCGAACGGCTTCGACACGCCCGCGCGCATCCCGTACGAGACACGCTTGATCGAGGACGTCGTCACCCGCGAGGGCTTCGGACAGGACCGGGTGCCGGACCTCCTCTTCATCAACTACAAAGCGATCGACACGATCGGGCACATCTTCAGCCTCAACTCACCGGAGATGCGCGACACCGTGTCGTGGCAGGACGCGTCGCTTCGCACCCTGATCGCCTTCCTGAACGACCAGGTCGGAGAGGGGAAGTGGGCGATGGTGCTCACCGCCGACCACGGGCACCAGTACTCCCCGACGGTGAGCGGAGCCTTCCAGATCGACGTGAACCGCCTCGACGCCGACATCAACGCGCGGTTCGACGACGGCGACGCGACGCCGGTCGTCCAGAAGGTCCGTCCGACGCAGATCTGGCTCAACACCGCCGAGCTCGCCCAGAACGGCTCCACGGTGGACGACGTCGCCCGGTTCGTCTCCGGGCTCACGGAGCAGCAGACCGCCAAGCGAGACGTGACCGTCCCTGCGGGAGAGGCCGCCACGCGTGTGTTCTCAGCGGCCTTCCCGTCGTCTATCCTGTCTCGTCTTCCGTGCCTCGCCTCCACTTCCGGAGCGGGTTCGGGCTGAGTCCGAGAGGGGACGACACGACATGGCGCTGACCGAGACGGCTCCGACGCAGGCTCCGGCCGAGCGGGAGGAGCCGACGCGCTGGATGGGCAAGCCGCTCGTCCTCCTGCTCGCCTGTCTGATCATCCTCACGATCTTCGGTTTCAGCTTCATCCAGGACCCGAGCCGCTCCGCCCAGACGCGCGACCCCGCTTGGTACAGCTGGAGGGTCGGCCTCATCACGGATGCGTATCCGGGCGAGATCGTCCGGGAATGGGGCCCGTTCAGCATGTTCTCCGGCGGCTACCGCGTGAGCGTTCCGATGGCCGGAGCGATCCTGGAGCGCGTCGCGGGGATCGACCGCTACAGCTTCAGCGCGTTCATGATGATCGGCATCCCGTTGTTGACGGGCCTCGCGCTCGCCGCGTGGGCGTACCGGTCGCATCCCGATCCGATGTTGTACCTGTTGGTGTTATTCGCCTCCGCGGCGTTCTTCCTGACGACCCCGTACGTCGGCTACCTCGACAACATCACGGTTCTCTACATCCTGTCGTTACTTCTCGCCTTCTACGGCGCAGCGCGAACATCCTGGGGAGCGAGATCGGCGGTCTTCCTCTTCGGGCTCGTCGCGGCGTTCACACACCCGACCACCTGCACGATCTTCGGGATGGTGCTGCTCGCAGGATTCGGGCTCCACCTCCTCACGAGTCGCTTCAGGATCGGCGCGGTGATGGACCGCGACGCGCCGAGTCTGACGGCGGCCGGCCTCGGCATCATCGCCGGGCTCGCGTTGTGGCTGATCGGCATCTGGGGTCCGGTGGGTTCGCTCGCCGACGCAGCGTTGCCGCCGCCGTACACCGAGTCGTTCTTCCTCAACCGGCTCGGCGGGTGGATCACGTCGCTCGTTCCGATCATCACCTTCCCGCTGATCCTGCTCGCGATCGGCTGGGTGATCTGGCGATCGCGAAGGGACCACGAGCCCGCGGACGCGTTCGGACAGCTCTCGATCCTGTGGCTGCTGCCGCTCCTCGGCATCTTCGGATGGCTCGCCGGCAAGGCGTATCCGTACTACCGGTTCATGAACGCGACCGCCGCCGTGATGGCGCTGACCGGTCTCGGAGCCTGGGTCCTCGCCAGGTGGTTCCTGAACCGGACGCAGAACTCCACCAGGTGGCTCGGTTGGGTCGGCGTCGTCCTCGTGTTCGCCTCGCTCGGCTACGTCTTCTGGAACGGCTTCCACACCTCGCAGTGGAGCAGTCAGAAGAACCAGTGGATCGACCAGGACACGCGCGTGGCCCTTGCGGCCGTGGGGACAGTCGTGGCGAACGAGTCCTCCGATCACCCGATCGTCTTCCTGGAGAACTACCGAGACGACTCGACGGCATACGGCTGGGCGAAGACGTACACGAACGTCGCGCGCACGGGCCTCTCCGGCAGGGATGAGGCGCGCTCGTTCGCGTACTTCGGTGACGCGCAGCAGCTGCTGCAGAACCAGCCGACGGAGCTGACGAACCCGAACTACAACAAGATCTCGCGGGGGTTCTACGGCGAGCTCGCGCTCGGGGAGAACCGGTATCCGGGCGATCCGCTCGTCTTCGTCGTGCGGGAGTTCAACGCCGGAACCGACAACGAGAAGCTGCTCGACACCTCCACGGCGTCGCAATCCGCGAACGCCACCGGGTCGGCGAGCACGAGCGCCGCAACGGCTCCCGGTGTCGAGTCGCTCGGCAAGGACGTCGGAGTTCTGACCGGGCCGGGCCTCGCTACGCCGTCGGCGTCGACGCTCCAGGCCGCGCGCGCCGCAGAGCAGCAGCAGACGGAAGCGATCCTGAACCATCCCAGCGCGTTCGCCGATCCGCTCCACACGCTTCGCGTCCTGTTCGGACTCGCCCTGCTCGTCGTCCTGCCCGGATTGATCTCCGCGCGCTGGTTCGAGCTCCGCGGCTTCCCCGACAGGCTGGCGCTCATTCCGGGCGTCTCGATCGGGCTCACGATCGTGTCCGGCATCTTCGTCGTCGCGGTCACCCGCGGGCCGTTCTCAACGGCCGACGGATGGGCCACGGTCGTCCTCGCGACATTGATCTCGATCGGGCTCGCGCTGCTCGCGCGGCGCCGCGAGGCCGGAAAGTCGAAGGTCGGTCCGGCGATCAACCGCTCCATCAACGCGGCCTTCTCGCTGTTCGGGAACCGCGACTTCTCCTTCCTGATGGCCGCGCAGTACCTGGCGGTCGCCGGTGACGGGATCGTCCAGGGATCCCTCGCGAAGGCGATCGCGTTCGGAGGCAAGGCGGGCTTCTCGCTCGAGGACGCGCCTTCGGCGAAGTACATCCTCGGTCTCGTCGTCCTTCTGTACCTGCCGTACACGTTCATCAGCCCGCTCGTCGGCGTGCTGATCGACCGGTACGACCGGCGGAAGCTCCTGATCGTCTCGAACGCGATCCGCGCAGGCCTCATCGCGGTGGTGGCACTGGGCGGCGTCGACAACCTGCCCGACCCCGTGCTCATCCTGGCTTTGCTTCTGACCCTCGCCTGCACGCGGCTGCTGCTCGCGATCAAGTCGGCGGGGATGCCGACCGTGCTGCCGAGCGAGGACCTCATGCAGGGCAACGCCCTCTCCCAGGCCGGAAGCGCGATCTTCCAGCTGCTCGGAGCGGCGGTCGCCGTCATCGGAACGAAGGCGCTCCCGGTCGCGATCCCGGTCCTGCTCGGCGCGGGTGTCTACGCGGTGGGTTCGATCGTCGCGAGCCGTATCACCCACCTCGAGTCGGAGAAGCGCACGGGCCGGTTCCTCGAGGAGTTCAAGCGGATCTTCCGCGGCGTCATCGACGGCTTCCGCGAGGTCGCGAGCCGCCCCGCAGCTTCGCTCGGCCTGACGGCGTTCCTGGTCCTGCGGATGGAGCTCGTGTCCTTCGTCGGGCTGGTGTTCGCGCTCGAGGCGCGGAACATCCTCGGCGGAAGCGCGGACAAGACCGCCGTCTACGTGGCGGGAGCGACGGCCGCGCTCGGTGCTGCGATCGGTTTCGTCGTCGCTCAGCGACTGAAGACGCGGTGGCGAACCGAGCGGCTGCTCGTCTTCGCGATGGCCGTCTCGGGCGTCGGGGTCATGCTCTTCGGCGGCGTGACGAGCGTGCTCGGCTTCTCCGCGCTCGCGTTCATGGCCGCGTTCGGGTTCTTCGTCGGGAAGATCTCCGCGGATACGATCATGCAGCGTGCGCTGCCGGATAATTTCCGCGGCCGTGGGTTCAGCCTCTTCGACGTCGCGTACAACATCGGTTGGATCCTGCCGGCGCTGATCCTCGTGCTCGTCTGGC